>JAHQVY010000287.1 GCA_019634095.1 Cellvibrionaceae bacterium | reverse complement strand
TCTGAATCGTTCACGCCCGGCCCCTATTTTTTGCTGTAGGTGGCGATAGCAGCTGAATGCTTGCTGGATTTAACTTTCACAAGTGGGCGCAAAAGGGGTATCGCCTTTTTAAGGGATTTGCGCTGTGTAGGCTGCACAATGATGAGGGTGCAAGTCGATCTTCGCCATTTTTTGCATGGAATACGCTTCGCATTTCAGCTCTTTAAAATCTTAAACCCGGTTCTTGCGCCGATAAATAGAACTGTCGCAAAAATAGATTGCCTCTGTTTAGGTAAGGTGGTGGGCCCTTATAAAGTATTGTATTGCCTGAAGATTATGCGTAGTTATGGCCGTGTTTACGTTTTGCTTGTCGCTCGCTGTGCCCATAAAAATTAACCCCGGCACGTTGTTAATTAGCGAGTGCATCAACAGCTTGCAAACGCAGCGTATTGGAAAATAAAAAGCCTTCGCCTGGCTCCCTAAAGCGCACAACAATATTGTAAAAATAGCGCAAAGGTGCTGCCTAGTTACTACACACTTTTATAAAACCAACTTTTTTATTTATAGGCATTTTTGATGGCCCGCGTATTAGTACTCGCGTATTTAAAGAGTGCATCAATATCCCTAGGAGGATTGCATGAAGGTATCCGTGGTTACGGGCTTAGTTGTACTGGCCGTTGCCCTCAGTGCTTGTGGAGGGCGAGACCTTGCAAAGTCTCAGTCTGCCCAACAAAGCGCGCCTGCGGTGTCAGAGCAGGAGGTGGGGGAGCACAGTGGTCTGCGATCCTCAAAAACCTTGCGCGTGGAGAAAGCCTTCCGAAATTCTCTCGAAGACAGTTCTTATCCGACATCATTCAAAGCGACGTCCAAAGCGACGTCGCAAAATCTTTATATCGTTGAATTACAAAACCCAGCCGTGGCCGGTTATGGCGGTGAGATCGAGGGTCTTTCCGCGACCAATCCGATTGCCAAGGGTCTGCGTCGCTTGGATGTAAACGCGAAAGCCAGTCGCGCTTATGCCACCTTCCTCGCCGATAAACAGAATACTTTACTCGAAAATTGCCGTCAGACCTTTGGCAGGAAAATTGAAATAAAACAGCGTTATCGGCACAGTTTAAACGGCTTTGCGGTGGAGTTGAGCCCCGAGGAGGCGCGGCAGCTAGCGCAAATGCCAGAGGTAAAACAGGTCTTTAAAAACGGCATGCGGCGGCGCTTGAGCGATGTGGGGCCGCAATTGGTTGGTAGCGAGAGTTTCTGGAATGCCCACGCAGATGCCTGGCCCAAGGTGCAAGCTTCAAAAGGCGAGGGGGCGGTTATTGCCGTGTTTGACACCGGTATTAACAATCGGCATCCGGCCTTTGCCAATGTCAGTGACGACGGTTACGACCATGTCAACCCTCTCGGCGCTGGAAGCTATTTGCCGGGCAGCTATTGCGACACTGTAGATCCCGATTTTTGCAATAATAAAATTATTGGTGCTTGGGCCTTCACTGCTCCCGAAAATGATCCCGAAGCGCCCTTTGATTCAGAGGGCCACGGTTCTCACACCGCTAGCATTGCCGCGGGCAATGTCATCAACTCGGCTGTGATCGAAGCGCCGACCACCCGTATTGAGCGTTCCCTGAGTGGCGTGGCGCCCCACGCTAACCTGGTAATTTACGACACCTGTTATGTTCAAGGCTGCCCCGATGACGCGATTCTTGCTGCCCTAGAGCAGTTAATTATCGATGCCTCGGCCTTGCCCAATGGCATCCAGGTGTTGAATTTATCCATCGGCATTCGGGGCTCACCCTATGAGAATCCAATTGCTGTGGGTTTGTTGAACGCGGCAGCGGCGGGTATTTTTGTCGCGGCAGCGGCCGGTAATGATGGGCCTTCCGCCGCGTCACTTACCGAAAATACGGCGCCCTGGGTTGCCACAGTGGCGGCTTCAAGTCACCAGCGAGTAATTGCCAATAACTTAGTGGATATCGCTTCCGAAGACGGGCAATTCGCCGATATAACCGCTGCGGGATTGACCGCCGCATACGGCCCCGCACCCTTGGTTTACGCCGGCGACTATGCCACCGACAACGGCTCGGCCAATGACGAACGACCCGGAAGCTGCCTCGAACCCTTTCCACCCGGGCATTTTGATGGCGAAATTGTGATTTGTGATCGCGGCGCTGTGCTCCCGGTTACGAAGGGTGCCAATGTCTTAGCGGGCGGTGCCGGTGGTCTTGTGTTGGTGAATGTGCCGTTTTTTGGCAATCTATTGAACAGCGATTTGCACGTGCTGCCGGCGGCGCATATCGGTGCCGACGATGGCGGGGCGCTGAAGCAGTGGCTCAGCCAGCAAAGCGAAGCGGTGGCCACGATTGGTGGCGTGGAGATTAGTGAAGATCCGAGCGACGCCGATATTACCGCAGACTTCAGTTCTCGCGGGCCGATTCGGGACCACAACTTAAACTTACTTAAGCCCGATATCGCAGCGCCCGGTGTGAGTGTGCTCGCGGCCTTTCGCGCGGCTCCCGATGCCGACGCATCGGCCTATGAAATACTTGGCGGCACCTCGATGGCGGCACCTCATCTCGCGGGTGCGGCGGCTTTGTTGGCCTCAATGCGCGCCGACTGGAACCCTTTTGAGCTGAAATCGGCGCTGATGATGACGGCCCTTAATAAAGTGATGGTCAAGGAAGACGGTGAGACCTCCGCCGATCCTTTTGATCAGGGTGCGGGCCGCCTGGATTTGAGAGCGGTGCAGCATGTCGATTTGGTGCTCGATGAGAGCATCGAAAATTTTAAAGCCTCCGACCCCGCTGCCGGTGGCGACCCGTCAACCTTGAATTTAGCGAGTATGCAAGCGGATACTTGTTTGGAAAATTGTCGCTGGACCCGCAGCGTGAAGAATGCCAGCGATCACTACAGTATTTATAGCTTAGACCTCGAGGCGCCGGAGGGTGTCGAGTTGCAGGTATCGCCGCGGCAAATTGGCCTTCATCCCGGCGAAACGGCCACTATCGAAATTACCGCAGACACGGCCTTGGCCAGCGATGCCTGGCAGTTCGCCACTTTAAATATGCGGCCGCTGGGTTTTGGCCAGCACAAGCCGGATTTGCACATGCCAATTAGCATTAAGCCCGCCACAACCACCAACCCCGATTTGCTCAGGGTTAGCCTGGATGCCGAAACGGTGAAAGTCGGGGATACCCTAACGTTTGAGGTGACGCTTACCAACCGCGAGTTAGAGGAGCCCATAGCGCTGCGGGCCGAGCTGCCCCAAGGGGTGCGGTTGCTCGGTAATTCTTCAACGCAAGAGCTTGTGGATGCGCAGACCGAGCAAGAATTCCAATGGCGGGGCAATGAACTGACATGGAAAGGCCAATTGGCGGTGGGCTCGATAGATATCCAACCCAGTGGTTTTCCCGCCGGCGACGGTAGCTACACCAGTATTTCAAGCTTTGCTGATCTCTATTCATGCCCCATAGATTGTGTGCAGGGTGCGCATATATTGAGTGTGCCTGAATTCACCTATAACGGGGAAAAGTATTCCCAGGTCATTTGGTCTGTAAACGGCACGGTGCAACCAAGTGTCAGTACGGTTATCAACCCCGCACAACCCACTGCACTCCCCACTCCCGGAGCACCCAACAATATACTTGCGCCCTTTTGGGCGGACCTCGACTTAAGTGCCGAGGATGCTAATTGGTATGCCGGTGTTGTCGATTCTGAGGGGCAGAACTTTATTGTGCTTGAATGGAACAATGTGGCTTTGTATCAGAACCCCGATTCGCGGCACAATTTTCAGGTGTGGATAGAAGTCGGTGATTCGGGAAATATTTGGTATAGCTATGGCAAAATGGGCGATTTCAGCAGCGTGCCCGTGGTGGTGGGCGCGGAAAATGACACCGGCTTAGTTGGTTTGAGTTATTACGCCGATGGCGAGGGCACCGCGCCGGAATCTGGGCAGTCCTTACAGGTGATTAATTCCGGTGGCGGGCTAGCTAAATTTAGTTTTCGCGGTCAGGTGTTAAGTTGTGATGAGGGCGATGCTATTGTCGCCAGAGCCCACAGCGAGAGTGGCGATGTGCAAGACCGGTCTATCGCCGCAGCTCGATGCACGCCGTAAACCGGTGGCGGGGCTCGTCAGCGGCAATCCCGCCGCTGACGGCTTCTCGGGCAAGTGCGGTTTCCCGCTGCAGATTCTCTAATGTTATGCAAGCATACGGTTGCTGGACGGCCCACCGGGTTTTCGAATCTCTATGGGCTTGTTTCCTTAAGCTCTGGGCTGTTTTAAGCTCAAGGCTGTTCATCAAGCTCAGGGCTGTTTTAAGCTCAGGGCTGTTTTAAGCTCAAGGCTGTTCATCAAGCTCAAGGCTGTTTTAAGCTCAGGGCTGTTCATCAAGCTCAAGGCTGTTTTAAGCTCAAGGCTGTTTCCACCCTCTCCTCAAGGTTGTTCTTCATTATCTTCGATTTCGGTTATCACCTTTTGAGTAATTTTGACTCTGCCGGCTTTAACCAGGGCGTCTCGAAGTACAAATTCGATTTGCGCGTTAACGCTGCGCAATTCGTCGTCGGCCCAGCGCTGCATTGCTGCCAATACCGCCGGGTTAATACGTAGCGGGAATGCTTTTTTTGTCGCCACAGATCAGTCTCTCAGTGTTGTTGGCTCTCGCGCTTAAGCCAAGGTTAATACAAGCTACCCGCATTAATAACTGGCTGTGTTGCCTTGTCACCGCAAAGCACCACCATCAAATTGCTAACCATTGCCGCTTTGCGCTCTTCATCTAATTCGAGCAATTTTTTTTCCGCCAATTTTTCTAGTGCCGCTTCTACCATACCAACCGCACCTTCAACGATTTTGTGGCGCGCCGCGACAATAGCAGAAGCCTGTTGCCGCTGTAGCATGGCGCTGGCAATTTCTGGCGCATACGCCAGGTGGCTCAGGCGGGTCTCTAGAACCTCGACGCCGGCCTTACCGAGTCGGGTTTGCACTTCCGCCTGCAGAAACTCTGCGATTTCGTTGTTGTTGCCGCGCAGCGACACCGGTTCGTTGTCATGGTTGTCGTAGGGGTAGCTGGTTGCCATATTGCGCAGAGCCGCTTCCGACTGAATAGCCACATAGCCCTCGTAGTCGTCGACTTCGAAAATGGCTTCTGCCGTATCCACTACCTTCCAAACCACTACCGCGGCAATTTCAATGGGGTTGCCGTTGAGATCATTAACTTTTAATTGTCCGCTTTCAAAATTTCTTACCCGTAAAGAGACCCGCTTTTTCGAATAAAACGGGTTGGCCCAGCGCAAGCCCTGTTGTTTATCTGTGCCGGTGTACTGGCCGAACAGCTGCAGCACTCGGCCTTGGTTAGGCCCTATCATGTAGAAGCCAAAACAACAGCCCACACTGGCGGCTATCACTAAGCCCGCGATGGCTTTCACCGGCACTGGCGCCGCAAATATCATAAAAGCGCTGCAAATTATTAGTGCGACGATAAGTGGGATCGCCTTATAACCAGATACCGAAGGTGCCTTAAACTCACTGCTCATCTTGTTCTCCTCTTGTTGTTTGGTATTAAAGTAATATCAAAATGATATCATGTCAATGCTTGCTTACAGTTTGGCCGCCGCGGCATTGCCGGGTGTCCATGCATTTATTCCTAGTTTTGGCTGCGGAGTAAAAGGCGCACCCTCAGCCGAGCTACTTTGCTGAGTTTTGCGCCGATCAAAACTTGCGCCGATCAAAACATGCGCCGATCAAAACAAAGGCGGTGGCAGGTTTTAGGGTCAATCAGGGGCCAAGCAAAAATCAGCGCTATAGTTAATAAAACGCTTTGCATTGTTTTAAGGTTGAACACTATGGATAACACGGCTACCCAGAAGAGCGCCGACAAAGGCTGTGTGCTCATCGCAGACGATTCGAAAATCGTTAGGGCTACGGCTAAAAAAATGTTGACGCCGCAATTTGATTTGATCTTTGCAGAAGACGGGGAAATTGCCTGGCAAAAGCTCTGTGAGCTAAAGTCGATTCAGGCAGTGTTTACCGATCTGCGCATGCCTAATCTGGACGGCTACGGTTTAATTAAGCGCATTCGGCAAGCGGATGACGAAAGTATTCGCCAGCAGCCAATTATTGTGATGACCAGCGCCAGTGAAGGCGAGGGCATTAAACAGGAAGTGTTGCAGCTGGGGGCGAGTGATTTTATTTGTAAACCGTTTAAGGCTTCCGAGCTTATCGCCAGAGCGGAAGCCCACTCCCGCTACCGTCGCGACAAAATTGCGCTAAACAAAAATGCAGAAATCGATTTGCTTACCAACACCCTCAATGCAGAGGGTGTATATAAACGCCTAGAAAAGGATATCTCCTTTGTTAACCGCCACGGGGAACCCATTGCCTTGGTTCTGTTTGAGCTGGACAACACGGCAGCGCTGTATCGGGAATTTGGCAAAAAAACCATGGATATGATTGTGAAAAAAGTGGCCTCGACTTTGGCGCGCGCGGTGCGCAAAGAAGACAGTCTTGGTCGCATTGCTGCGGGGCAATTTCTAGCGATTTTGCCGGTTGCAAAAGCGGACGGGGTGAGCTTGCTGGCGCAACGTATCTGCAGTGCCATAAAAGCTGGCAAGGTAACAATTAACCAAAAAGCCCTACAAATCAGCGTTAGCGCCGGAGTGGTTGCCGCGCTTCACGGCAGTGAGCGCAATGCCGAACAGCTAATGGCAAGCGCAAAACAGGCCTTGGCGTTGGCAAAAAATAGCGAAACTGATTCCTTTGGACTGATAAAACTCGAAGGTCAGCCCGCTCAGTCTGCACTTTCTATCGATAAATTGTTAAAAACCATTGGCAGCGATGAGGGAAGTATTGCCGCTTCAGAGCTAGCGGCGGCAGTCGACAAACTGCGGCCCTTGGTTGCGATGCTTAGCGAGGCGCAAAAACAGCGCTTGCTGGGCGAGTAGCTTCGCGCTGTCACTGGGTAACTCTGGCTCTCAGCCAGCGTGGGAATTTCCCCCTGGCGAGGATGCCGGCAACCTTTGATATTGGCAATTGCGGTATGACCCTAAAAATCCGCCGAATCTACTGCGCACTTCTAATGCGTAGTGTTCTGTGCCGCAGTTGCTAACCGCGCAACGGCGCAAAGTCCTCAGTTTGTGTTCGCGTTCTATAATTCAGATGTTTGACCTGATCGCTATATTGGAAAAGCTCAGCAATAGAGCTAGTATGCAAGCGTAATAATTTTCTTCTCCCTCCGCTATCGCTTGTTTATCGCAGGCAACCCCAAGCATTAATCAATACGCTATTACACAACTTCGGAGTAAATTATGAAACAAGGCCCAAGGTGCTGGTTGCGGTGTTTTTTGGTGGTGTTTTTAATGGTTAATACCGCGCTGAAGCTTAATGCTGAAGCCTTACCCGTTGAATTGCTGCATCAGCGCGACGCACAAAAAGTGGATATTTTAGTGGGCGGTAATTACTTTACTTCTTATCTTTACGGCCACACCCTACTTAATAAACCGGTTTTGTTTCCGGTGTTAAGCGCTACTGGAAAAACCGTTACCCGGGGTTACCCCATTGATACCCGGGCAGGCGAGCGGGTGGACCACACTCACCACCACGGTATTTGGTTTAATCACGGCGATGTTAACGGTATCGATTTTTGGAATGCGGGCAGAACACCGCCAAAACCCGGGGTGCGCTACGGTAAAATAAAGCATCGGAAAATACAGTCTCTGCAATCCGGGGCTGTGGGAAAACTCAGTGTAGTTATGGAGTGGTTTAGCGATAAAGGTGATAGTATGCTGCTGCAAGAAACCACCTACCTTTTTCAAGGCACTCAACATCGCCGCAGTATCACTCACTTTACCCGCTTAAAAAGCACCGCCGGTGATATTACCTTTAACGATTCGAAGGAGGGGGTGTTTGGTATTCGCGTGGCCCGGGCTTTGGAGCTGCCCAGTAACAAACCCACACTGCTTACTGGTAAAAATCTTAAAGTACTGTCGCAAGCTGTGGTGGATAAAACAGGCGTGACCGGCGCCTACCGCAATAGCGAAGGCTTAAGCGGTTATCCTTTAGTGTGGGGCAAGCGTGCGCGCTGGATGCAGTTAGGTGGAACAATAGAAAATACGCCCGTTTCGATTGTAATTTTCGATGCGCCGAGCAATGTTAATCACCCGCCGCATTGGATGGCGCGCGACTATGGCTTGTTTGCAGTCAACCCATTGGGCAGTGCAATTTACACCGAGGGCAAAGAAACCCTGAATTACACACTGTCCAAAGGCGATACGCTAAGTTTCAAACACCAGCTAGTGATTAGCGACAGTGTCGAATTAAACAGCGATACCCTTGAGCAATGGTATGCAGCGTTTGTAAAACAGTAGGGGCGACTTGCCCTGAGGGAATAAACGGGTACCCCCGTTTTAAACCGCGACCAGCACGGATGCCGATGACGAGCCTATATATAACGAGCTTATATATACCCGTAGCGTTTGATATTTAGGCCTCATGAGCACGCCCCTTTTTGCCCTTGGCGGTGTTGCTCCGCCTTCAATAGAATAGCTATTCTGCGTTGTCGCGCCTTGCCAAGAACAAAAATTGACGCAC
>JAHQVY010000286.1 GCA_019634095.1 Cellvibrionaceae bacterium | reverse complement strand
CCTCACAGGCCTCGGTTATCGGTGTATTGCCTTACGTTCGCGTACTGTACCCGACGAAAAAAGATAGCGAGTAATGCTTTGCCGGTCGCCGCTCCTGGCCACCGGCCCTTAACGGCTTAGGTGATTTGTTTCTCTTTTTCCCGTGAATTTCTCTTCAGCTCGGAATAAACTAGCCGCTCTTTATGTCGCTTATGAAATAGGGTTGTTCCAGCCATGCTGAGCAGAATTAAACACCTTCGTAGTATTGTAGTTATCTTTACGGCGGTTGTGGTTGGCCCGCAATGTTTTGCTGCGGAGCGAGAATCGGCTGAAGTGCTGCTAGCGAGAATGGCTGAAGCGTCGCGCAGCCTAAATTACAGCGGTACCTTTACCTATGAAGACGGCGCCGGTTCGGTAGAATCCTTAGCTATTACCCACAAAGTTCAAGAGGGCGTCGAAATTGAGCGAATCGCTCATCTCAATGGCCCGCCCCGGGTGTTTTCGCTACCGCAAAAGTCCTCAAACTGCGAGTCGGTGGGTTCCCTGTTGTTAAAAGGTGACGGTGCCGCCTTTAAGCCCAATCCCAATTATGCATACTCAGTGCGTGGCAGAAATCGTGTCGCTGGCCGCATTGTCGACTTGTTGCGGGTGATTCCCAAAGATGAGCTGCGCTATGGTTTTACCCTTGGGCTGGATGTGGAGACCGGTTTAATGTTGTTTGCCGTTGTTCGCTCGCCGAAGCGCATACTTGAACGGGTTCAATTTACCTCGTTAAATTTGCAAGGCGGCGAGAGCAGCAATGCGCAGCTGGCTAAAAATACACCGTGTCAAGAATTACGGGTTATCAGTCGATCGCCTCTGGCTCCCACTTGGGTACCCGATGGCTTTGCTCTGGCCGGCTACACCTACTCCGAGAAAACCGGCCACGTAGAGACCTACACCGATGGTCTGGTATCATTTTCAGTAACGGTACAAACTCGCCTTGCCGAGAGTAATGAAGCCCTGCAGGGAGAGGCGCAAAGGGGGGCCACAGTGATTAAGCTGGCCTTGGTGGCCGTGGAAAATGTACCGGTGCAAATCACCATCGTGGGTGAAATTCCACCCGCCACTGCAAATCGCATACTGCGCTTAGTGCGACCGTCAAACAAGGGCTAATTTATGCTCAGCGAGGTGGCTCAAGTGGTGGCGGTTGAGAGCGACGGTTTGTGGGTGGTGACCGAGCCGCAATCGGCTTGCCAAAAATGCCAGGCGCAACGCGGCTGCGGACAAAAGCTTCTGGCAAGTCATGTCGGCAAAGTAACCTATGTAAAAGCCCTATTTGAAAGTGATGCCCTCGCGCAGCACCCCTGGAGTGAGGGGCAAGAAGTTATTATAGGCATCGAAGAGCAGGCATTTCTAAGCGCTTCGCTGCTGGCTTACCTGTTTCCACTCATTACCATGATTGCTGTTATGCTCGCAGCCAACTTTTTTTATGGCTCAGAAGCCTTCGCCGCGATTGGCGCTTTGCTCGGCTTGTTAATGGGTGGAATGCTGGTCAAAGTAATCAGTGGTCGGCTGTCGCCGGCACAGGCTTTGTGTTTCCAAGCGAAGGTGATTTCCCAAGTTGACTTATCTCGGCGCCATCTGATTGCTTCTCAATAGCAAGGCATCTCTAAATCCTGTAGACTTGCGCCACTTTTTCCCTGGAATTTGAGGTTGTTAGCGCTGGTGTCTGACCTTAGTCACATTAGAAATTTCTCTATCATCGCCCATATCGACCACGGTAAGTCCACCTTGGCCGATCGGTTCATTCAACATTGCGGTGGCCTTGCTCAGCGGGAAATGGCCGAGCAAGTCCTAGATTCCATGGATTTGGAGCGCGAGCGAGGTATTACCATTAAAGCGCAGAGCGTCACTCTCAATTATCGCGCTCGATCAGGGAAAACCTACCAATTAAACTTTATCGACACGCCTGGCCATGTGGATTTCTCTTATGAAGTTTCGCGCTCTTTGGCTGCCTGCGAGGGCGCACTGTTGGTGGTGGATGCCGCCCAGGGTGTAGAGGCTCAATCGGTGGCCAACTGCTATACTGCCATCGAGCAGGGGCTAGAGGTGATTCCGGTACTCAATAAAATGGATCTTCCCCAAGCTGAACCGGAACGAGTGGCTCAAGAAATCGAAGATATTATTGGCATCGATGCACTGGAAGCTGTGCGCTGCAGTGCTAAATCCGGTTTGGGTATAGAGGATGTTTTGGAGACTCTGGTGGAGTCTGTACCCGAGCCCCAAGGTGACGTGGATGCACCGCTGCAAGCCCTGATTATCGATTCATGGTTCGATAACTATTTGGGCGTGGTTTCTCTGGTGCGGGTGCTGAACGGTACCTTGAAAACACGCGATAAAATTGTATCTAAGTCTATTTTAAAACCCCATGTTGTTGATATTGCCGGTGTATTCACTCCGAAGCGTCACGATACCGGTGTGTTAAGTGCCGGTGAGGTGGGTTTCGTGGTGGCGGGCATCAAAGATATCTTGGGTGCACCGGTTGGGGACACTCTAACTCATGCAAAAACCATCGAGGTGGATTCTCTGCCCGGCTTTCAAAAAGTAAAACCTCAGGTTTATGCCGGTCTTTTCCCCGTGAGTTCTGACGATTACGAGTCGTTTAGAGATGCCTTGGGTAAACTTACCTTGAACGATGCGTCACTATTTTACGAGCCCGAGAGTTCTGACGCCTTAGGTTTCGGTTTTCGCTGTGGTTTCCTCGGCTTGCTGCATATGGAAATTATCCAAGAGCGCCTCGAGAGAGAATACGATCTCGACTTAATCACCACCGCGCCTACGGTAGTCTACGAAGTGAAGCGAAACGACGGCGAGGTGTTCTATGTGGATAACCCCTCGAAACTGCCTGAACTGGCTTCGATTGACGAAATGCGCGAACCGATTGTTGAAGCCAATATTTTGGTACCGCAAGACTACCTTGGTGCAGTTATCACACTGTGCGTAGAAAAACGAGGCGTGCAAAAAGATTTACAGTATGCGGGCAGTCAGGTGTCGCTGCGTTACGAGTTGCCAATGAACGAGGTAGTACTCGATTTTTTTGATCGCTTAAAATCGGTGAGTCGGGGTTTTGCGTCATTGGATTACAATTTCGTGCGCTTTGAAATGGCCAAATTAGTGCGCCTTGATGTATTAATTAACACGGAGCGTGTCGATGCATTGGCGCTAATTGTGCACCGCGACAATGCGCAGTATAAAGGCCGTGCGCTGGTAGAAAAAATGAAAGAGCTGATTCCTCGACAAATGTTCGACGTGGCTATCCAGGCGGCAATCGGCGGTCAAATTATCGCTCGATCCACAGTAAAAGCGCTGCGAAAAAATGTGACGGCAAAGTGTTATGGCGGCGATGTTACCCGGAAAAAGAAACTGTTGGAAAAACAAAAAGCGGGTAAGCGGCGTATGAAGCAGGTTGGCAAGGTTGAGATACCTCAAGATGCTTTTTTGGCCGTGCTTAAGGTCGACAATTAACCTGCGTGTCGATTCCCCTCATATGTTAATTCTCGGTTTAATAAAAAAATATTAGGCAAAAATCTGATGGATATTAATCTACCTTTAATATTGTTTATTGCTGTTGCGGGTTCTGGAGCTGTTTGGCTGTTCGACTTGCTGGTATTGCGCACACCGCGCCTGCGCGCCATTGAACGCGTCGAAGGAGAGTTTCAGCAGCTTAGCGAAGGGCAGCGAGAAACGGATCAAGCCTATCAATCGGCCATTGCCGCTGTAAAAAAAGAGCCGTCGATTGTCGAGTATTCGAAGTCTTTTTTTCCGGTGTTACTGTTAGTTTTTGTATTGCGTTCCTTTCTTATCGAACCTTTTCAAATTCCTTCTGAATCTATGGTGCCCACCCTGGAAGTCGGTGATTTTATCGCGGTGAGTAAATTTTCCTACGGCATTCGGCTGCCCATTATCCGCCGAAAGATTATCCCCATCAGCGATCCCAAACGCGGTGACGTAATGGTGTTTTTTCCGCCACATGAAACCCGTTATTTTATTAAGCGTGTTGTTGGCATTCCCGGCGATACTATCCGCTACAAAAATAATATTCTCTACGTTAATGGCGAGGAAGTGAAACGCAGCAATGCTAAGCGAGAGCCGCTGCGCAGAACCGATCAGTGTATACATCAGGGTGGCCACTACGTGCTTACCGAGGAACACCTTGGCGAAAAAACCCATACTAAGCGCGAGTGCAGTTTGTTTGCGCAGTTCAACGCTAAGGACGAGTGGAAAGTACCGGAAGGCCATTACTTTATGATGGGTGATAACCGCAACAATAGCTCCGACAGCCGCTCTTGGGGTACGGTTCATGAAGACCGAATCGTGGGCAAAGCGTTTGCTATCTGGATGCATTGGAACGAATTTTTCAGTATTCCCAGTTTTTCTCGTGTAGGAACTCTCTAGTGCCAAGCACATTGAGTTGCGCTACTACTTAAGTTTGTGCATCGATTGAGCGATAGTTCGTGTTTTCACTGCGAGCTATTGCCCTGCCATTTGTCTCAGCCCTACCGGGTGCGCTTTCAGTTTTGAGTTTTGTGGCTTATCAGGACAAGCTAGCTCGATAATTTTTGGCAAATCATTGCTATATTCACTGGTACCACTTCAAAATTAACCGCTAGCTCTGCATTAAATGCTGGTAGCTAGCTCACAGACTGGTTTCGCGCGATTATGATGGTTTCCTTTAGAAGACAGAATGGAATGAGCTCTCTCGCCTGGTTTTTGGCGTTATCGCTATTTGGCTTTGCTCTGTTGTGCCTGTTTCGCATTGGCCCGTCGTATTTAAACAACCGTTATGTTGTTAGCGCCCTCGAAGGTTTGGCGCAAGAACCCGATCTGCACGAGCTTAGCAGAACGGAAATTCAGTCCAAAATCACAAGCTTCGCTGTTATTAATGGTTTACGCGACCCAGAAGTCAATTCTTTTAAGATTGTTAAAGAAAGTCGGCGTACCCTGGTAAACTCTGAGTACGAAAAACGCGTGAATTTTTTATATAACATCGACCTGGTTATGACTTTTAAGAATCAACTCGACTCATCCAATGTTGAGGCTTGTTGCTCGTATATAGTGGAAGATGAATCAGCAAAATAAACTTGAAACCTCGCTGGGCTATTACTTTCGTGATAGAGAGCTACTAACTCTGGCATTAACCCACAAAAGCTTCGGCCAACCCAACAATGAGCGACTCGAATTTCTCGGCGATTCGATACTTAACTTTATCATTGCAGATATTCTATTTCAGCGTTTTCCGAAAGCTAGCGAAGGTGAGTTAAGCCGTGTTCGCTCGGCCTTGGTCAAGGGGGATACGCTGTGTAAGGTGTCGCAGAGCTTCGATATCGGCGCCAGTTTGCGCCTAGGTAGCGGCGAAAAGCGCAATGGTGGTCAGCAGCGAGCATCAATTTTGGCCGATGCACTCGAAGCGGTGATTGGCGCACTATACATTGATGCTGGCATGGATAAATGCAAGTCTCGTGTGTCGGATTGGTTTGACGCTTACGTGAATGCGGTGGTGATCGACACCACCGGCAAAGACCCCAAAACCCGTTTACAAGAGTACACCCAGGAGAAAAAGTACCCGCTTCCGGTCTATACCGTATTAGAATCTTGCGGTGAACCCCACGCTAGGTCCTTTCTCGTTGAATGCGATATTGGCGCTGGGTACCAAAAGAGCGCAGCCCGAGCGAGTAGCAAGCGCGCGGCGGAAAAACTGGCGGCGGAAAAAATGATGCGGCTGCTGGATATTTAAAAATTTTTTGAGGTTGTTGAGCGATGATAAAACAGCGATGTGGTTACGTGTCGATAGTGGGGCGACCCAATGTGGGCAAATCCACACTTTTAAATCACTTGCTGCAACAAAAGCTCAGCATTACCTCGCGGAAGCCACAAACTACTCGCCATAACCTCATTGGTATTAAAACAGACGGTGAAACCCAAATGGTGTTTGTCGACACGCCGGGTATGCACCGCGGTGAGTCAAAGGCCATCAATCGCGCCATGAATAAGTCCGCCTCCTCGGCCTTGCGAGATGTCGATGCCGTGATTTTTGTGGTGGATGCCAACCGCTGGAGCGAAGAAGACGAATGGGTGGCGAATCAACTGGTTCATGTTGCTTCACCGGTCCTTGTGGCGCTCAATAAAATAGATTGTTTGGAAGATAAAAATCTGCTGCTTCCCAAGTTGCAGCAGCTATCGGAGCGTTTTAGTCAGTCAAAGCGGAGCGAAATCGTGCCTATCTCCGCATTGCGCAACGACAATCTGCAGCAGTTAGAAGCATTGGTGGCAGAGTGTATGCCCGAAAGTGAGCACTTTTACCCTGCAGACCAAGTTACTGACCGCAGTTTACGTTTTTTAGCCTCGGAAATGATTCGCGAAAAATTAACCCGGCAGCTGGGCGCGGAGCTCCCCTACGCCTCTGCTGTAGAAATAGAGAAATTTGAAGAAGGGGAGAAGGTTTGCGAAGTTTACGCCTTAATCTTGGTGGAGCGAGAAGGGCAAAAGCGCATAGTGATTGGCGATAAAGGAGAGCGGCTTAAAAAAATTGGCCAGGAGGCGCGCCTGGATATGGAAAAATTATTTGATTGTAAGGTAATGCTGTCGCTTTGGGTAAAGGTGAAGAGTGGCTGGTCCGATGATGACAGGGCCTTGCGCTCTCTTGGTTACATCGACCAGGCTTAGTGCAATACTGGGGGGCAAGTTCGTGGTGACTCTTTCGTCTTTACGGTGCGCGTGCAGCCACAAAAATGGAAAAACGTATTAATTCCTGTGTATACCCAAAGCGTTTGAGATTTAGGTGTTAGGAGTGCGCCAATTAAGGTTCTTGGCAAGGCGGTACTCACAGGGATGTGAGGTATTAGGGCAATGCATCGCTACAAGGATGTAGCTTATTAGGGTAATGAAGGAGCAATTACCGAGGAGCAATTGCCGAGACAACGCACAATAGCCATTCTATTCACAATAGCTAGCTATCTAAGGCGGAGCAACACCGCCAAGAGCACTTAGGGGCGTGCTCATGAGGCCTAAATCTCAAGTGTTTTTGGGTATATTTATGTGCGACCTAGCCAGCTGCGATAACATGCATATCGAGATTTTTATCTGTTTGATTTCCTACTCATTTTAAAAATGCACGAGGCTTACTATGACGATAACGATAACGATAACGAT
>JAHQVY010000035.1 GCA_019634095.1 Cellvibrionaceae bacterium | reverse complement strand
ACTTGAAACTGACAATAAAGTCGAATTGGTTTTAACCCTGAGTTTTTATACCGGTATAACTACTATTATAATTATTTGGATATGGCCTCTTGTTCACCAATTAATTCGCTTGCGTGAGGCGGCCGTGCAATTTGGTTCAGGCGATCTCGGCTTGCGAGTTCGCTCGCAGCGCTTTTCCTATGTTCGCGATATCGAGTATGAGTTTAATCGCATGGCTGAACGCATACAGTCGTTGTTGCGCGACAATAAACTGTTGAGCCGAGCCGTTTCGCACGATCTAAAAACACCCTTAGCGCGTTTGCGTTTCGGTTTGGATGCGCTGAGCGAAACGCAAAACGAAGAGCAGCGTCAGCGTTATGCATTGCGTGTGAACCGTGATTTAGAGGCTATGGAAGCATTGATTAGTAACCTGCTTCAATATGCTCGACTCGACGAAAGCCGGATTAAACTTATTGATAATAAATTTTGCTTGGTAAGGTTAGCTGATAGTTTGCTGCAAACCTTCGATTCGGATGAGATCGACATGTGCTTTGAAACCAGTTTGGCGAGTGCGGAAATACGCGGCGATAGGCGCTACGTGTCGATGTTAATTAACAATCTAGTGAGTAATGCTCAGCGCCATGCGTCGCACCGTGTATTGGTGTCGTTAAGGGGGCAGGGGGAACGCGTCACTTTAAGCGTTGAAGATGACGGAGCGGGTATTCCCGAAGATGAGCGGGACAATGTGCTCAAGCCTTTTTGGCGAGGTGTGGATGATCGCGGCGAGCAAGGGCACGGCATGGGCTTAGCTATCGTCGACCGGATCGTTGATTGGCATCGGGCCGAGCTAACTATTGCTGATTCGGAAACCTTAGGAGGCGCTCAGTTAAGTGTAACCTTCGCGGTTGTCGGCGAAAAACAAACGTCAAAATAGATCTTAGCTCGGACACCCGTCTGTGTTCGATTTCAGTCCTCTGCTTCGCTTAAGTATTTATCCTTAAGTTTCACGTAGTTACTGGCGGAATAGGCAAAATAGCTCAACTCAGATTGATTGAGTTTTCGCACTGGCCGAGCTGGGCTGCCGACATACAAATAGCCGCTCTCAAGTGTTCTTCCCGGGGGCACTAAAGCCCCAGCGGCAATCACCACCTGGTTTTCGACAACGGCACCATCCAACACCGTGGCTCCGATACCCACAAGGACGCGATTGCCTATGGTGCAGCCGTGCAAACAAGCGCCGTGGCCGATGGTGACCTCATCACCAATGGTTAGCGGCCATCCATCGGCGTTGTAGTCGCTGGCATGGGTGATGTGAAGGATGCAGTTATCCTGCACGCTAGTTCGCTGCCCCACTCGGATTGAGTGCATATCGCCACGAATCACCGCGCAGGGCCAAATCGAAGAGTCCTTTCCTAAATGAACATCCCCTATAACGACTGCACTGGGGTCTACGTAAACTCCCTGCCCCAATTTGGGACTAAATTCCCCGAAATTTCTTATGGAAAGGTTTTTCATAGCGTTTTTGTCTAAAAAATTAAATTAAAATATTTGAAAATGTCGTGGCGTCGGTTATTTTAACGCAATATTTCGCTGAGACACATTTTGTTAATAGTTGATCAAACTGTGTAAAATGGCACCAAAAAAATTTCGGTTCGCATATTAGATTTTTTACATAATAAGCTCTATCTTTATTCAGAACACCGCTTGGCCGGCAAAAGCGCGAACAGTGTTTATGTAGCACCTAGCTGAAAGCGCTTTATTTACTGCAATCGCTCTGATTATTGGCCCACGCGTTGCAGTTAATACCAAATTAACCGATTGGCAAAGACAAAGCCGAATTTGTTTCGAGATTTCGACTATCTGTTGCTTAACCAGTGGATGGTTCAGGAAATTGTTGAAAAGTGTTTAACTCGAATAACCTCACAGAATGTATTTTGACGCGCAAGGGTATGGTTCAGGTCGTGCTTGCAGCGATGTGATTACTGATTTAGAAGGGTGATATATGAGTATTCAAAGGCGTTTCTTCGGGACTGGGGTCACCTTGTCTGAAAAACAAATAGAGAAAATTTCGCTTTTTGGTGCGTTAACCAGTCAGCAGCGCGACCGCCTGCTGCGAGAAAGTGCTATCCGGCATTGTCGCTTGGGCGAACAAATTTTCTGCGAGGGTGACCTGCCTTCTGATATTTATATTATTTTGCGTGGCCGAGTCGATTTGATATGCGAGCGTGACAATGTCCACCAAATCAAGCAGATTCTGACACAAGGGGAATGCTTTGGTGAGACGGCAGTTATTGGTATTCAACCACAAGCCGCTACCGCCATTGCTTCTACTCGAGACGTTTCCCTCCTTGTTCTAACCTCCCACCTCCTCATTGACATCGAAAAAAATAACAAAGAGTTGTTCGCTTTACTGATGATGAACATCGCCCGCGATGTTAGCCGCAAAATTCACGGCCAGTACTGCTGAAAGATATACCCAAAACACTTGAGTTTTAGGTCTCATGCGCACGCCCCTAAGTGCCCTTGGCGGTGTTGCTCCGCCTTAAATAGAATGGCTATTCTGCGTTGCCCTAATACCTCACATCCTTGTGAGTACCGCCTTGCCAAGAACAAAAATTGGCGCACTCCTAACACCTAAATCTCAAACGCTTTGGGTATAGCTTCACAGGCGCCTTACCTGTTTGTGTGAAAAAACAGGCGTAAGCTTTCTTTTGTGCCGAGTAAGTACTAAGCGGCTTTCCGACCGCAATTTAAGTGACATACTACCCGGGTGAAAATAAAGGATATCGTCGGTTTTAAAGCGTGGCCCGCAGGCATACCGGTTGCGAGTTTATAGGTGCATATTCACATCGGGTCTTGAAATAGGGGGTATCTTGCCGGCGTTTTTATTTAGTTGGTTTCGGTAAGTGGCAAGCTGTAATATCTAATGCACTCGTTTTTGTATGAAATTAGACCTATGTGGCGCATTATTTTTTTAGCTGTCGCCATTGAAAATAACAGCTGTTTGCACTGGGGTGTATGCAGAGACTGTGGCATGAGTAGCATAAAAACCGCGGCCTAGAAATTAATTTAAATACATTTTTTTTCTATTCAGCGTTAAGCGAAATCCACGTTTTTACGCTTGCTTGGCTGCTAAGGTGTTATGCGGGGGAATGCGATGATAATTAACACTAAGCATGAAAAATTTTGCAGGGCTCGTATTGCTATGGCGTTTATAAGTGGGGGCTCTTAACTTAAAGCCGAATTTATGGGCGCAAAAGATTTTGCTGACAAAAATTGTGATGCTCTTCCAGGTTTTGGAATTAAAAAAGGCTTATCTTCGGATACTGTGCTTCAACGCACGAGAACTATCAAGTTGGTTTAGGCTGCGGTAAATTATTAACTCTTCCTGTAACTTTCGAAATTCTTTTGCCGTTTTTTGCTCTTAAAATGTGCGAAAGCAATTAAATCAAGATTTAATGCGCAAAGTTGTCGTTTTTTTCATTTTAATTCTTGTACGAAACTAAATAATTTCGCAATATTGCAGTGGATGGAAATTCTTCGGAATTTTATTCGCGTCGCCAAGTCAAATTGGTGTTTTCTGAAACAAGGTTTCGATAATAAAATGTTAATGCAGAGGTATAGACAAATGTCTGATCGAGTACACGGTACAGTTAAATGGTTCAATAACGCTCGCGGTTATGGTTTCATTACCCAAGACGAGCAAGTGGATGATATCTTTGTTCACTACAGAAGCATTCGAGGCGATGGTTACCGATCGCTTAGTGAAGGTCAAAAAGTCGAGTTTGAGCTTCAAGAGGGGGAGAAAGGCCTGCAAGCTGAAGATGTTGCTTGCGTATAAAGTAGTCAATTAACGGCTTTTAATTTCTAGCCCACAACTATTGAACTCAAAATAATGCGCACGAAGTGCGCATTTTTTGTTTATGGTCCATGCAGTCTTCACCCGCTGTTAACACCGGTAACCTGTGCAATATAAGCGATTGCCGAGTTAAGTTAAGTGTCCGTTAGCCCCTAGTTGTTAGCGCTTTAGTTGTTAAGTTGTAGTTGTTAAGTTGTAGTTGTTAAGCTGCAGTTGTTAGACTTAAGCGGCGCAAGCTCCTATGAGGCAGCGGATGTTATACGTTGAGCCCATGCCATTTGAAGAGTCAATGCGTTGTCAACGAGAATTAACTAAACTGTAGGTAGCACTTAATCAATTGCGGGCAGCATCGAACGCGGGGCACACTCATAACTATAGCCCGGGCTCGGCTTTCAGGACATTAGCCCCCGTCGGTAGGGTTGTGGCTAACTTTGTGCCAGTCTGTGGATTGACACCACGCAGCGCTAGTGGGGTTTTTGGATTAATCTAAGTGACCCAGTTACAAGACCCTTTCTCTTATTAAATAAAATATCTTTTTATTGGCCATGGTAAGGGAGTGCTGGTAGGCGAATTCTGCAAGGCCAGGAACCAGCGGCTTTTTGCATGCTCCTCACTATCGGTATTGCTTTCTCGGTGGGTCGATAGTTAAGTGTATTTCTCTCTGTATATCTTGCGCTATTTACTGCGACCAACTCTTGCGCGACCAACTCTTGCAGCATGGATGGCGGCGGCACTGTTTTCTGCGGTCTAGCTGGATTTTGATTTTTGACCATTTGGTTTATAGGGCTTTATCTGTATGATCATTCCCGATAGTGGGTGGTCGATGTAGTGAAGTTCTCCGCTGCGCATGCGTCGACTTTGCTTCATGGTGTGAATACGTTTAATGAAATAAGGTTTCTTCGCATAAGCGCCGATGTTGTCGCTGGCAATGGAGGAGGTGCGCAGGGTGTACTGGGTTGCATCGCTTTGCCCGAAAGCAAACAGGTTTGATGTATCCACTTGTCTGCCCTGGCCGCTTGATGCTGAGCGCAAGCCATCGCCGCTTTGGCTTCGGTTAGCAATCAAGTTAATCGGTTTGCTGGGCAGCTCTGGCCAGTGATGGTTTTCTTGGCCGTAGTTGGGTTCAAACTGGGTTAGCCAGAAGTTAGTTTTCGCGTGAAGATAGCGACTCAAAGTAACGGTTAATGCGCCCTCTAACTCGAAGTGCTTACCGAATTGGCTGCCGCCCTCGATAATTACCGAAATAGCTTGATTAGATTCGCCCACCGGTTGCCGCCAGGCTTCGTGGGCAAGCACTTTATAGCCGCGCTGCTTTTCAATAATGTTTTTCTCCCGATTCAGTGATCGCTCGTTGGCTCCGAGGCGGGTAAAGGGGCGAAGTTGCGAGCGCATGGATGACCGTTGCAGGCGTGCCTCGAGTTCCGATTTAGCCGGCTCACCGGCCGCTTGCTGTGCGTCGGGGTTTTGGAGGTAGCGAATATTTGTCGGGTACGCGAGCACAATATTCTTTGGCAGGTTTTCATTCGATTGCGATGCTGCGCGCGAAAAGATGATAATTTCAATTTGGTACCAATCCTTGTAGCGGTTTTCATTTGCCTGAGCGAGGCAGGCTCGGCTCGACAAAATACCCAAAAGCGCAATGGCAATTATCAGTTGGTTTGCCAGGCTAGGTTTTAATACTGTAAGTGAGTTCATAAGCATTTAGTCTCAACTAATAAGGGAGCGTTAGGATTGCGTTTGCAGTTGCTCTACCACTTTGTTTACACATTGAAGTCGCTCTTCATTACTTTCCATATCGTATGAAAATTTTAATTGGTTTGCCCCGGCTAAAGAGAAGTGTTGCGGCTTACTTTGAACCATATTGACGATAGTGAGGGGTTGCACCGCGGTATTGCCTGAAAACTCTACCTTTCCGCCGTTGCGAGATGCTTCAATTTTAGAAATGCCCAGCCGTTCGGCGCGCAGTTTTAACTCGGTTTGGCGGAATAAGTTTTTGGTAGCTTCCGGCAGTAAGCCAAAACGGTCGATCATTTCGACTTGAAGCTGCTCGAGTTTGTGTTCATCACTCACCTCGGCTAGGCGTTTGTAGAGTATAAGTCGAGTATGTACATCGGGTAAGTAGTCGTCGGGAATAAGTGCTGGAATGCGTAAATTAATTTCCACCTTGTTACTTTGCGCTGTTTCCAGGTCTATGTTTTCGCCCTTGCGGATTGCCTTTACCGCGCGATCCAGCAACTCCATATAAAGAGAAAAGCCTATGGCCTGCATTTGACCGCTTTGCTCGTCGCCCAGTAGTTCGCCTGCGCCACGAATTTCCAGGTCGTGGGAAGCGAGGGTAAAACCGGCTCCCAATTCCTGGGCGTCGCTAATCACCTCCAGCCGTTTTATTGCATCGGCCGTCATTGCCTTTTTATTCGGCGTCATTAAATAGGCGTAGGCTTGGTGGTGTGAGCGACCCACACGTCCGCGAAGTTGATGCAATTGCGCCAAGCCGAATTTATCGGCGCGATCAATAATAATGGTATTGGCGCTGGGCACATCGATGCCGGTTTCAATAATAGTCGTGCACACTAACACGTTGAAGCGTTTATGGTAAAAGTCAGACATAACGGCTTCCAATTCTCTCTCGCGCATTTGGCCATGGCCCACTCTCACCCGTGCTTCCGGAATAAGTTGTTCAATATCACGCGCGACTTTTTCAATAGTTTGCACCTGGTTGTACAAGTAATAGGCCTGCCCCCCGCGGAGAATTTCTCGCAAAATAGCCTCTTTACAGAGGTTGACGTCGTACTCGCGGACAAAGGTTTTCACCGACAGCCTTTTTGCGGGCGGCGTGGCAATAATAGATAGGTCGCGGATACCCGACATCGCCATATTCAAGGTGCGTGGAATTGGCGTGGCGGTCATGGCGAGAATGTCCACGTTGTTGCGAATGGTTTTTATAGCCTCTTTTTGCCGCACGCCAAAGCGATGTTCTTCATCGATAATTAATAACCCCAATTTTGGGAATTTCAAACCGCCTTGGATCAGTTTGTGGGTGCCGATAATAATGTCTATGTTGGCTGCAGCCATCCGTTGCTGAATTTGTTCAATTTCTTTGCTGGTGCGAAAGCGCGAGATCACCTCGATCGACACCGGCCAGTCGGCAAAGCGGTCTTTAAAGTTCTCGTAGTGTTGTTGTGCCAAGAGGGTTGTCGGCACTAGCACTACCACTTGCTTGCTATTGTTCACCGCTATAAATGCGGCTCGCATTGCCACTTCTGTTTTGCCGAAACCCACGTCGCCGCAAACCAGCCGATCCATGGGTTGTGACGAGAGCATATCGTCGATAACCGCGTTGATGGCGGTTTCTTGATCCTCGGTTTCTTCGAAGGGAAAGCCGGAGACAAACGCTTCGTATGCGTCGCGGGCATTGTTGTAGGCAAAGCCTTGCTTGGCTTTGCGTTTGGCATACAGGTCGAGTAGCTCGGCGGCAACATCGCGAATTTGTTCAGTGGCTTTGCGCTTGGCTTTCTGCCACTGATCGCTGCCCAGGCGATGCATTGGGGCCAGTGAAGCTTCGGCTCCGGAGTAGCGGCTGATGAGGTGTAAGTTGGCGACCGGCACATAGAGTTTTGCCTCGTCGGCGTAAACCAGCACCAGAAATTCATTGGCTTGACCGTCAACTTCAATACCTTGCAGGCCTTGATAGCGCCCCACCCCATGATCGATATGCACAACTGGCGCGCCAATCTTCAACTCGGTAAGATTCTTGATAATGGCATCGGGTTCTTCCTGGCCACCGCGGCGCCTGCGCGATTGCGCAACCCGGTTGCCGAAGATCTGTGACTCCGAAACCAAGCTAAACTGGGGTTGTGAGCATTCTGCACCCTCCTCGATATTGGCAACCGTTAAGCCGACCACCTTTGGGTTGTTGCCCAGGCTATCGAGAAAGTGCGGAATACTGTCGAAGCTTTGCGGCGTTACCCCAATTTTACTCAAGTGATCGCCCAAGGTTTCCTTGCGGCCATTGGATTCGGCGCAGAAAAGCACCGGTTTATCGCTGCGGATTAAAAATTCTTCCACGCGTTGAAAGGGGTTTTTAGTTTGCTGGTCGTGGAGCAATTGCGGCGGCTGGGTGAAACAGTAGTTGGTGTTGCCGGTTTTTTCAGCGAGGCTCTCGCGAAATATTTTTATGCTGGCGTGTTGCTTGAGCTCACTGAAAACTTCGTTAACCGGCATAAAAATGTCGTGGGGTGGCAACACTGGGCGTTCGATATCGCCGCAGCGGCTGTGGTAGCGACTTTGAATTTCTCGCCAGTAGTCTTCGATTGTTTGCTCGAAGCCGGTAAAATAAACAACCTGGCTCCCTTTCGGTAAATAGGCGAGCAAGTTGGTGGTGCTGTCGAAAAATAGCGGTAAATAGTATTCGATACCGGCGGGCGATAAACCATCAAATACATCGCGATAGATGGTGCATCTTTTTATGTCGACGTCAAACTGAGCGTGCCACTGGGTTTTGAAATGGGCTTTGCCGCTCGCATCGAGGTCGCATTCATTGGCCGGCAACAGTTCGATGCTGTTCACTTTGTCCACGGTGCGCTGTGATTCGGGGTCAAACTGGCGCAGGGTCTCTATCGTGTCATCGAACAATTCGATGCGGTAGGGCAGGCGGGCACCCATGGGAAAAACATCTATTAGGGCACCGCGAAAAGCGACTTCGCCGTGCTGGAAAACGGTATCAACGTTGTTGTATCCAGATTTGGTAAGTTGCTGGCGAAAATTGCTGCTGTCTAAAATTTGCCCGGTTTTTAATAGCAGGCTCTTGCCTAAAATATGTTCTCTAGGTGGCAGGCGTTGCAACAGTGTGCTGGCGGCGACAATAACCAAGCACTTTTGCCCACTGGCGAGCCGATACAGACAGCGCATACGATCGGAAATAATGTCTTGGTGTGGCGAAAAGCTGTCGTAGGGCAGGGTTTCCCAATCCGCAAACACCTCGATACTCGCGCTGTTTTTAGTAGCGAGAATTTTTAATTGCCGCTGCAGCTTATCCGCTTCGGCGAGGGAGGGCGCAACCACCAAACTGGAACCGGGGTAGATTTCCGCTGCTCGAGTCAACATTAGCGCTGCGGACGAGCCGGGAAGTTGGCCCCATTGTTTTTTGTCTCCGGGTTTCGCTGGCAGAGAGGGTTCAAGTGCTGAAAACATGCGGCTTCCCTAGTGGAATAAGAGTTAGTGTTTAGCGCGGCTATTCTAGCGACGTTTCTTAAAGGAAAACAGTCGAGTTGGGCCGCATTGGTGCTTAAACGCAGAGTTTAAAACTCAAATTCCCCACAAAAAATATTAATATGTTCAAAAAATTTTCTAGCATACTGGTTTTAGGTCTTCGCGGTCCTTATAATTGTCGCCGAATTT
>JAHQVY010000285.1 GCA_019634095.1 Cellvibrionaceae bacterium | reverse complement strand
GTTAGCCGATGCCCCGTTTCTGCTGAGCAAGCAGTGTCCAAAAACAGCAAATGTTGCAGCCCGCACCGTCTAACATTCAACCCAAGTATTGCCGCGCACTGCAGTCTGCATAACACCCGATCTAAGGGCACAGCGCCCCATTGGCGCCCTGCCATAGCTTGGCACTTATACCTTCTTACAGCGAGCTGACGGAGGCCTCCCGGCTGTCGAAGTCAGGCCAATGGAGCGATTTACTGGCAACCTTAGCCTTCTCGACCGCCTTCTCAACAGACTCCTCTAGATAGGGTAGACGGCTCAGCGGTACCGAGAAAAACCGGTAACATAATAAGCAACTGTTACACAAAAAACTGAATCCTTTAACAATCATCCAATCTGATTTGAGCTTGCTGAAATAGGTTACCTATACAGCAAGGGCTCCGCTTGCCCAACCCTGGATTGCTCTGCTGATTAGCGGCAGCAGCCTTTATACAGCACCAAGTGATGAGCCCGAGTTCAATCAAGGTTCGGCGCTAAATTAACATGCCAACAGCCGAAGCACTTTTAAGGTAAAAAAGGTAGTAGCAGTTAAGCAAAAACATTTACTTGTTCACGATATTTTCTGGAACAAATACATTGTTCATCCTGTGATTTGACAAGCACAGTTCAACTCTTCGCATGATAGCGATTCCATTCTAATATACTAGCGTCGACATAAAAAAATACCTTATATACACTTATGGCGTTACTAAGGCTTTTGCCTGTTTTATTCAGATTTTATTAATTCCATTTGGTACTAACCAAGGAGGGAAGCGGTGAGACAGATACCGACAAACAAGCCAATTTAGCCCAACTAACAGCTCTAACGATTCACCCAATAAACCAAAAGATTAACACGAACAAATAGAGCGGCTGGGTAATGCGTTGACCATTTTTAAGCGCATCTACGCGCCTTGATTATTATCGATTTGACTCATTCAGTTGACACGAAATGCCGGTTAGCACTGCGCGTGCAGCTTGTGGTAGTCAAAAGGGCCGTAAAAATCAACGTTTCATTTTTTCGCGATAATCATTTTACCGAACCATTTTATTACCTCTGCTATTCACATATTGCTAAATAACTAAGGAAAAAGGAATCTTGAAATGAATAAACCGACAAGTTTTACTCCGTACATGCAAACAATTTCCAAAAACAACGATCACAGAGAAAACCTTGATGTTGAAACAGATGTAGGGTCTCCGGCGCCTTGCGTTTTAACAACAAGTAATAACCAACCGGGCCTTTCCAACAACGTAACAAGCGCTTGCAGATCGGTCAGAAAATACTTCGCACGTTTATTAGGTAGTCTAGTTCTTTTAATACCAACAAGCGCTTTTGCCGCTCATATTATCGGTGAAGACAGCAGCAATACAGACAACCCTTTTGTGCAACCGGTTGATCCAGCACTATCCGGTGGTAATCGCAATCAAACCCTAAACAATGGCGATTTTCTACTCGGCACCCGAAACGACGATATCTTGGAGGGCCGTTTAGGTATTGATGTTTTAAACGGGCTGGGAGGTGACGATATTTTAATTGGTGGCCTCGAACATTTCACCGATACCGATCAACGCACTGACCGCGCATTTGGCGTGCAAGGTAATGACATCTTTTTATGGAAACCCGGCGATGGCACCGACTTTTTTGACGGCGGTTCTGGCATTGATATTGTGATATTGGGCATCGTGGGCGAGCCCACCCCTGGAAATGAAAACGTACCCGAATTTCGAGTATTAAATGATAACCAAGCCGGCATCGTATTTATTGATCCGCAAACGAGATTACCGCTAGTGGATGTGAGTAACTCACCGGGTTTTTGCCCAATCGTTGATGAATCGAGCGAAATCGTCGATGCCAACGGTAGGGTAGTTAACGCCGCAGCGGCGCTGAGGGAACTAGACATCGACCATCTTGCACAATTTGTTTTGCGCGGCGTGAGAAATAATTTTGAAGATGGCCAGCAAAATAATGACAACGGCTTGCGGGTATCGCTGCACCTTAAAAATGTAGAATTTGTCGTATGTGCATCCCGCGATGGCACTGCAATAGAACTGATAGACCTGCGCAGCAGCCCCGTAGTGCGCGGTTCTATTAATGATATTCGATCACGTGACTTGCGCAGGCGTCTAAACCTCATTGTGCAATGAACCTTAGCCCTCGCCGCACTGCTGCAAAAGCAGTGCGGCGTGAAGTTGTTTCCCTTGGTTGCCTATAGTTTGGGGCACAGAAGCTTTTCGAGGGAACACCTCTCGAACTATCCAGCACCAGGCAAATAATCTTTTTTGGCTCCGCCGAAGCGAACAAATTCCCTTCCGCTTTTCGCTGCACAACCAGCTTCGGTGCAGCATTCGCCCATTCAAAACGAAACAGACTCTCAATAAAAAACGAGATGGCACTTAATTAAACCAGAATGCCTTTAGATATCAGGCCTGCAGAAATTAACGCGGCCCAGGCGCGCAAGCGTCGGGAAGGCTGGAGCGGCCCGGAGAATACGCCGGCGCATCCAGAGGCGCTGCAGCTACATTAAGCGCCATTCGCCGATAGAATAGTCTACCCCACGCATCCAGCAGCGATGCATCCATCTCTATGAAGCAGCTCAGCTGGGGCTGTGATTTGTTTGAAAACACACACCAGATACAGGTTTTTCGAACCGGCAGGCTGTGTGAAAAGTGACGCGGGTCTAATACCCTATTTGGCGGCACCGCGCGTCAGATAATAGGCGTATAATCAAGATAAATGGCAAATTCCAGCGTCGAGCTCGGCGGCGCTTGCAACTCAACTTACCTTTTATAAACGATTGAGGGGAACATCTTGGACATCTCAACTGCCAGCAGCGAAACCTTACAACAATGGGAATCCTCATTAAGCAGCGAATTTAAAAACATCAAATCGGAGAATCTCAACCTAGATTTAACCAGAGGAAAACCGTCCGTAGATCAGCTCAACCTGTCGAACCCACTCGACGGTATTTTACAAGGTAATTATATTTCTCCATCGGGTGTCGATGTGCGCAATTACGGCGGCCCAGAGGGTATTGTCGAGGCGCGGCAATTGGGGGCAAACATCCTCGAAACACCGCCGAACAACGTGTATGCTCTGGGAAATAGCAGCCTAACCCTGATGCACAACGTGGCCAGTTTTGCCATGCACTACGGTTTGACCGGTGCAGATTCAGCCTGGAACCGACAAGGCTCTGTAAAGTTTCTCTGCCCTGTCCCCGGTTACGATCGCCATTTCGCCGTTTGTCAACACCTCGGTATTGAAATGCTCACCGCAGATATGACCGCCCACGGTCCAGATATGGACCAGGTAGAACAAATGCTCGCCGCCGATTCCAGCATCAAGGGCCTGTGGTGCGTACCAAAATATTCCAACCCCACCGGGGTGGTTTACAGCGATGAAACCGTAGCAAGAATAGCCAAGCTCGGCAAAATTGCCGGCGCTAATTTCCGCGTATTCTGGGATAACGCCTATGCAATCCACGACTTTCAGCAACCGGCCCAGCAGCTAGCCAATATTTTTGAAGCGAGCAAAGCGGCCAATTGTGAAGATAGCATTATTCAATTTGCGTCAACCTCCAAGGTGAGTTTTGCCGGCGCCGGCATCGCTTTTCTCGCCGCCAGTGACAACAACCTCGCCGGTATCAAAAAGGCTTTGAGTTTTATCAGCATCGGACCAGATAAAGTCAACCAGTTGCGCCATGTTAAGTTTTTTGAAAATCCGAACGCCTTAAAAACTCACATGGAGAATCATGCAGCGATCGTCAAACCGCGCTTTGATTGTGTTTTACAAAATTTACAAGCGGCCTTCGGCGATAATGCACTGGGATCTTGGGAAACGCCACAGGGCGGCTATTTTATTTCTTTTAACGCCTTACCCGGTTTGGCAAAACATGTGGTAGCGCTGGCGGCAGAGGCCGGCGTAAAACTAACGCCTGCGGGGGCTACCTTTCCCTATGGCAAAGACCCCGAGGATAAAAATATTCGCATCGCACCAACAGTGCCTAGCATAGAACAAGTTAATGCGGCAATGAGGGTTTTTGTGCTATGTGTCAAACTTGCCTCGGTGCGCCAGGCGCTGCAACAGCGATAATCGGGCGAAATTACTTGTAGCGTTGATGGTGCCTGTTATTGGACGGGTGCGATATAAAAAAGCGAGGCGAAACGCCCCGCTTTTTTTAGATGTAAGACATTGGAAATTATTTGTTCACTAACGCGGCAATCAATTTAACCGTGGTTTCAATAGTGAGAGACCCCGGCGAAACCGAGCTACCCGGAGCTCGATTGGCCATCAAGGACGATTCGGTAAATTGCTGCCGATTCGCCGGGTTTTGCACACCACTGCCAGCCAGCTCCTGAATCACTAATACTTCGCCCAAATTTTGCCCCATTGCCAGAGCCATTGATTTGGCTTTTTCTTTCGCATTTTTTAACGCATTTATTTGTACTTGATCGCGAGCTTCACGTTTTTTTGAATAATCGTAGTTAACTCGGTCGACGCTGACCTCACGAATTTTCGACAGCGCCTGCCAAATCGATTCGTAGTGGGCGAAATCGCTAAGCTCAAAAAACACGGTGGTCGAAGCAATATACCCCTCTTTTACCCGAGAATTATTTCGGTACACATAATTCTCGCCAAAACTCATACCCGTGGCTTGCAGCTTATCTTTTTTAACGCCGTGATTATCGGCAATCTTCAGTACATCCTTAACAATCGTCGAGTGCTTCTTCGATACATCGGCTAGCTGAACCCCGCGATTCTCCACACGTATTGACCACGTCATCACATCCGGAACCACCTGTTTTTTAGCAGATCCAACCACAGCGATATGCGGTTGATTTATCTCATGGCTCAATAAAGGCAATGAGACAAATACTAAAAAAAATAAAAATCCTAGCTTATTCATTAAATATACCTTCGCAGTATTTGCTTGAGTTTAGTGAACCAATTTTAAACAGGCCGCGATACCCATTAAAACGACGCGCTTGACGCAGAGCAATATCATACAGCATAGGTATGCAAAAACAGCCCCGTAGATAACACTGATCAATAAAGTTGATAAAATCGATATGGAATTTGCCGTCACCAGCTGCGGTTATTGGTTACCAGAGCTGTAAATAAAACGTGCTGTTTGCTACAAAAATCTTTTGGGTCGCCGCATACAAACCACACAATTTCACTAAGTGTGACCATAAATAATTTGGTACAAGGCGGTGCCAATGAGGAAGAAAACTGAATACACAATGGCCATATCTCTTTGTGTAACAATTTGCGCCACATATGTCACTATACGTCCCTCGAAAATAAGACCCGATGAGGTGATAAATATAAAATAGACTAGTGGTGTCGCCACACCAAAGGCGATCGAGCCAACCAGCCGCCCTGTGCTCGAGTAGCGTATCATGCGAAATAAAATAGCGAGAGATAAAGACGTAGTCCAACCCAGGAAAAGAATTTCAAACAAAAGCTGAAATTCACCTTCCCACTGACTTAACTGCACCCCCGCAACAACTAGCTTTATCGGCCATACGATGGAAACAATGGCCGTCCATATCAACAGGTAGATCCCAGTGATCATTATCGAATCGACTTTCATGAACACCTTACCTCAAAGTTAAACCCACTTTTAAAAAAATCGCGCCCACACCCTCCAAAATGAAGCATCGACGACATCCAGCGCTGAGTGTAACGACAGCTTTGTTTACTGAACCTTAATCCCAAATTAATCATTTGCAGCTAGGTTAATTGACGCAGGTCTGCTAAGCCGAAACTTATCAGCCCAAAACTCAAACGCCACCAGCGTAGCTTTTCAAGACTTTAAGTTCAGATCTAGAGCCCTAAACAAGAAGGGACTTCATCAGCTACAGCAGCGGACCGCGCGCTCTGGATTAGCGCTCTCTAGACCGCAAAACAAAAGCTGTTGGAAGCAGACCCGTAGGGCCTTCGATTTGAATTGCGATACACCTAGATTGCTCGCGCGTCGGACACAACGCGGACAACCCTAACGCCTTTGTGCGTGGCCCCATCAGATAGATGCAATTTACTTAGGGCTTAGAACATGGAACTATTCGAAGATCGCACGAAGGTGGTAGAGGAACGAATGCTCGCCAACCAACCCGTGTCGGTTTAACGGCTTAAAACTTAGATTACCCTTCACTCATTGAGTGTAGGGTAATCTAAAAACATACGCTCGATATTTTTCGACATTTCGGCGCGAATAATCGCTTGCCACTATATTAACATTGCCAAATTAACTATGAACATGTCAAAGAGCTTAAATTTTCTCCTGCGGCCAGCGGCGAGAAGAAATGGAGTGCGGCAACATAGGTTGACAAAGCAGAATAAAGACCAAACCCGACAATCGCGCAGCCACAGGCCAACAAAAATAGTGGCAAGCTAAGGAACGTGCATATCCCTAAGCGTCTCGGTCTTTCATGTAGATTTTATAATTGTCGATATAATCTTGCACATCCTCGGCAAGGCAACGTTTGAACTCCCCACCCAAATGTTGCACGATATCGTTTTTGTCCTGTGATAAATCTTTTTTACTCTCCGAGCTTGAGGCGGCATAGAAAGCCGCGAAGCGAGCAGAGGCGGCAACGAGAGCGCTAGTAACCAAACCGCAATCGCTGTGTTCAAGTTGCTGGTTGGCTGTGGCAATAAGCTTATCCACTAATTGTGAAAAGTCGTCTCTATTTTCATCGTTCATTGTTTATTCAAGAACCCATATAGAATACTTAACACTCGCTCTGGTTGTTCCGCATGAAGCCAGTGGCCGGCATCATCGACAAACTCGATATCTGCTTGGGGAAAACGCGAAAATATTTCGGAGTGGTATTGCTCAGCAATGTAGCCCGACCGAGCGCCCCCTAAAAAAAGCGTGGGGCCCGGATAGCGGGCTTGGCGGTTACTTTCCAATAAGTGATGGTAGTCGCGGTGCAATACTGGCAAATTCATGCGCCACCCATAGGCGCCACCGCGCTTTTCGAGGTTTTTCAGTAAAAAACTGCGGACCGCCGCTTCGTCGACATATTCACTGAGCTGATGTTCCGCTTCGCTGCGGGATTTCAGCTCCGCCGGCTGCAATGCTAACAAGCCCTTAAAAATCTCTGTGTGATGACCACTGTATTTCACTGGCGCGATATCCAAAACAGCCAGGCGACTCACCAAAGCGGGGGAGCTTAAAGCCAATTCCATAGAGACCTTACCGCCCAAGGAGTGCCCCACCAGAGCAACGTCGCTAAGCTGCTGCGCATCGCACCACGCTTTTACCTGTTGGCTCAACTTGCCGATGCTGGTGTGGTCGCTGTGGGCGGACCGGCCGTGTTCGGGCAAATCCAGCGCATACACTGAAAAATACTGAGATAAATTGCGCGACAAAACACCCAAATTTTCCAAAGAGCCAAACAAACCGTGCAACAGCACGACTGGTGGGCCCTCACCAAAGCGTTTAAAGTTGAGCTGCATGCCCGACCTATTCCGACTTATTCGGCGCAGCCGGGTAGGGAAACTGTGCCACTTTATCGCCCTTGAGCTCGGTGACCTTTACTGAACCCTCTCGCTCAACCTCATCGATACGGATAATAGAGTGCATGGGAATATACGAGCGCTTGACGCCATCGAACTCTCGTTTCAGCTTTTCTTCAGCAGGGTCAACCACTAATGCAGTTCGCTCGCCAAACAAAAATTCCTCCACCTCGATGAAACCATACATATCGCTTTGATAAATGGCGCGGGCATATACTTCATAAACCTGATTTTGGTTGTAAAAAACAACTTTGTATGTAGGCGTGTTGGTCATAGTGAGATACGAATTCCTGCTTGGATAAAAGCTGACTCTAGCGCAATATATCAGTATTATGTGTCCAATCCGCCCGATTACAAGGCTTGCTATTTAATATTGCGGCATGCCAGAGTGCGGCGGCAGGCTTGTCGCCGCAGGCAGCATACCCGAAAATTTTAGGCGGCAGACCGATTTGCTTCGCGCTCCCCCATCGCTATAATGCGCGCTCATTTTTTGACCCCCACCAGTATCGTTTATGTCAAACACTGCCCAGAATCCAAAGCCACAGAAAAAGCTGTTTATTCAAACTCACGGCTGCCAAATGAATGAATACGACTCGGCGCGCATGCAAAACCTGCTGGGTGAGTCGCATCAAATGATACCCACCGACAACCCCGAAGAGGCGGATGTACTGCTGGTTAACACCTGTTCCATTCGCGAAAAGGCCCAGGAAAAGCTGTTCCATCAACTGGGGCGCTGGCGCCACTTAAAGCAGAAAAACCCCGACCTTATTATCGGTGTGGGAGGCTGCGTTGCCAGCCAAGAGGGCGCCGCAATTTCCGAACGCGCGCCCTATGTGGACCTGATTTTTGGGCCACAGACTCTGCACCGCTTGCCACAGATGATAGAAACTCCCCGCAAAAACGGCGCTGTAGTCGTGGATGTCAGCTTTCCGGAAATTGAGAAATTCGACCATTTGCCGCAACCGGAGGCCGATGGCGCCTCAGCCTTTGTATCCATTATGGAAGGCTGTTCCAAATATTGTACTTTTTGCGTCGTGCCCTACACTCGAGGCGAGGAAGTGAGTCGCCCGGCGGGAGACGTTTTGCGAGAAATTGCTCACCTCGCCGCCCAAGGAGTGAGGGAGGTCAATTTACTTGGGCAAAACGTCAACGCGTATCGCGATGAGCGCGGCGATGTGATCGTCGACCTTGCTCAGCTGATTTCCGAGGTGGCAAAAATACCCGGTATCGATCGCATACGCTTTACCACCTCGCACCCCGTCGAATTTTCCGACCGCCTAATCGACGTCTATGCCGAGGTCCCCGAACTGGTAAGCCATATTCACTTGCCCGTGCAAAGCGGTTCCGATCGCATCTTGATGGCAATGAAGCGCGGCCATACTGCGCTTGAGTATAAATCGAAGTTGCGCCGCTTAAAAAAGATACGCCCGGATATCTGCTTTTCATCGGACTTCATCGTCGGCTTTCCCGGCGAAACCGAGCAAGATTTTGAAGCCACTATGAAGCTGATTGGCGATGTGGGCTTCGATATGTCATTTAGCTTTATTTACAGCCCAAGACCAGGTACGCCGGCGGCGGAACTCGATGACAGCACAGCTCCAGAGCTAAAAAAGCAGCGCCTCGCCATATTGCAGCAGCGTATTAACCAGCAGTCTTCGGAAATAAGCCGCCGCATGGTGGGCAATACGGAACGGGTCTTGGTCAGTGGCTACGCCAAAAAAGACCCTGGGCAACTGTGCGGCCGTACCGAAAACAATCGAGTGGTTAATTTCCGTTCCGATCAACCCGAGCTGATTGGCAAATTTGCCGATATTCTGATTGAAGAGGCGCTGCCCAATTCACTGCGCGGCATTTTGCTCGGCTCGGAACTGGACGACTGAGCTTCTCTAGCTGAGGTTTTACATAGTTAATCGCAGTTGCGACGAGGTTTGCCGCACGCCGCGAAGTTCGTCGCTAAACTGCTACTTTTAGTTACTAGATGCCGTCAATATTGCTGGTGAAACCAAGATACGTTAGTCTAGCATTACTGCTTTTGTAGGGAGTTCCCCACCGTCTTGGACAAACATTGTGAAAACCTGACTATCGACGACAGCGACGCCCGCCGTCTCGCTAACCTTTGCGGCCAGTTTAGCGCCCACCTGAAACAAATAGAAAAACGTTTACAGGTAGATATTCGCAACCGTGGAGGCCATTTTGCTGTCCACGGTAGCAAACACGCGGCAGAAACGGCAGCCGGCATTATTCTCCGTCTCTACAATGACACAGCCCAGGGCACCACCCTCTCCCCTGATGAAGTTCACTTAGCGATACAAGAAGCAGGCATGGCAACATCAAATAATGGCAGCGACATAACCAAGGCATACGAACAGGCCAGCATTGTTCGCACCAAAAAAACGACCGTAAAACCTCGCGGCGGCAACCAACAATCCTATGTGGCTGCGGTGCGGGTTAACGATATCAATTTTGGTATCGGCCCTGCGGGCACGGGCAAAACCTATCTCGGGGTTGCGTGTGCGGTGGAGTCGCTGATGAAAGATGAAATCGAGCGCATTCTTCTGGTACGTCCCGCTGTCGAAGCCGGTGAAAAATTAGGCTTCTTGCCGGGGGATTTGTCACAGAAGGTCGACCCTTATCTGCGCCCGCTCTATGATGCACTCTACGAAATGCTCGGCTTTGAAACCGTAGGCAAGTTTATTGAGCGCAATATTATTGAAGTTGCTCCCCTGGCCTACATGCGTGGTCGCACCCTCAACAATTCGTTCGTCATTTTAGATGAAAGCCAAAATACCACCCGGGAGCAGATGAAAATGTTTCTCACGCGTATCGGTTTTGGCTCTACTGCGGTGATAACTGGCGACCCATCACAAATCGATTTACCTCGCGGCCAAGCCTCGGGGCTCAAGCACGCCATGCAGGTTCTCAAGGGAGTGGAGGGTATCAGCTTCACACATTTTGTGGCGAAAGATGTGGTACGTCATCCGATAGTGCAGCGCATTGTCGAAGCCTATGACAAGGCCGAAGCCAAAGATACCGATACCGATACCAGCAGCTAATGCCTTCGCTGACCTTTGAAAATGCTTCGTCCCTGCCAGACGAAGACCTGCCCGAGCCGGCAAGTTTCTCGCTGTGGTTTGATGCCGCGCTTTCGCCGGCAAAAAAGTCTTCAGAGGCGTGTTTGCGCCTAATGGACCCAGCGGAAATCCAAGCGCTAAACAAGCAATTTCGCCGAAAAGATACACCCACTAATGTACTATCCTTTCCCTGTGAGTTGCCCAAAGATGTGGAATCCGACCTAATTGGCGATATCGCAATGTGCCCCCAAGTGGTTATCAAACAGGCTTGCGAACAAAATAAAAGCGAACACGCCCATTGGGCCCATATGGTGGTTCACGGCACATTGCATCTTCTCGGTCACGACCACATAAACCAACAAGACGCCCAAGTTATGGAGCAGCTAGAAATTCAAATACTGTCCGATCTTGGATTTGCAAACCCTTACCTATACGATTGATAAAGTGAGAATACTAGCGATGCCCGACGACTCTTCGAGTAGTCAGCCAAACTCGAGTTCACCAAAGCGTTCACGGTCCTGGCTTGAACGCGTAATGAACAGTTTCTCCAACGAACCCAAATCCCGCGAGGAATTACTGGATATTATCAAGGGCGCCGCCAACAACAAGGTGGTTGACCAAGAAGCGCTGAGTATTATCGAAGGTGCCCTGGATGTCGCCAATCAACAAGTACGCGAAATTATGGTGCCGCGCCCACAAATGGTGTGCATACGAAGCGACGAAAAACCCAGTGAGTTTTTACCCAAGGTCATTGAGTCCGGACACTCCCGCTTCCCCGTAATTGGCGAATCCAGTGACGATGTTAAGGGTATTTTATTAGCGAAAGATTTGTTGCCGCTAATTTTGTCTGGAGAAAAGAGCTTTAGCTTCGACAAGGTGCTGCGAACCGCAAATATTATCCCCGAAAGCAAGCGCCTTAACGTATTACTTAAAGAATTTCGCGAAAAACGCTACCACATGGCCCTAGTCATCGATGAATATGGCGGTATTGCGGGGCTCATCACCATTGAAGACATCTTAGAGGAAATTGTCGGCGATATTGAAGACGAGACCGATGAAGACAGCGAAGAATTTATCCGTAAAGTTTCCAGCACCGACTACATTTTGAAAGCGCTCACCCCCATCGAGGATTTTAACGCCTACTTTAACAGCAAATTCTCTGAAGAAGATTTTGACACCATTGGCGGCATTATCATGCAGGCCTTTGGTCACATGCCCAGCCGCAACGAAACCATCAGCGTGGGCAACTTTACATTCCGCGTGCTGTACTCCGATAACCGACAAATCCATCTGCTCAGAGTTACTCACAAAGAGAAAAAGAAAAAGGACAAAAAAGATAGCAATAAAGGTTAGAATTAAGTTTTTCTCCGACTGACATGAAACCACATTCTAACTGGGAACCCCTTGGCTGGCGCGGCAATGTGCTGGCATTCTTCTCTGGTGTCATACTGCACCTTTCTTTGGCGCCCCACAACAAATGGTTTTTGGGTATGCTGGCGGTAACTATTCTCGCCTCCATGCTTCACGGCCAGCGCGCAAAAGCGGGCTTTTACCGCAGCCTGTGCTTTGGCTTTGGTATGTATCTGGCCGGTACTTCTTGGGTTTACGTCAGTATTCATGAATTTGGCAACGCCCCGGCACCGCTGGCCTTTGTTATGACGGGCCTTTTTGTCTGCTTTCTCGCGTTGGTCTTCGCCCTGCCTTTTTATTTTTATTGCAAATATGTTCCGCCGTCCAGGCTCAGTTTTATTATCGGCTTCCCTTCTGTGTGGATACTCGGCGAATGGCTGCGCAGCTGGCTACTTACCGGCTTTCCCTGGTTGTATTTGGGCTATGGCCACCTCGGAACCTGGCTGAGCGGCTGGGCGCCCATTTTAGGTGTTTACGGCGTGGGCTGGATGGCCATTGCGAGCGGCAACTGCGTTAAGCAATTTATTTACGGTGCGGAACAGAAAATGAGTCGCAACAGGCAACTGGTATTTAAATGGGATACCCGTGACAGCCTGCTGCTGTGTAGCATTGTAACTATTTGGTTAACAGGTTTCTTGCTGAAAAATATTGCATGGGTGAAGCCTGGGCAAAGCTTGCATGTCGCGATGGTGCAACCGAACATCCCGCTTGAAATGAAGTGGCAACCCATCTACCAGTCCCACATTATGGACACCTTGCAGGAACTGTCGCAGCCCGCCTGGCAAGCTGACTTAGTCATTTGGCCTGAAGCCGCTGTGCCCTTGTTATTTAACGACGCGACAGCATTTTTGGAAGAAATTGAAGCACAAGCTAGCGCCAGTCAAAGCGCTTTTATTACCGGCATATTGTACGACGATAGGGTCGTGGGCAAATACTATAATGCCATTGCAGGCTTCGGTGAAGCAGAAAAAATCTATTTCAAGCAACGCTTGGTTCCCTTCGGCGAATATGTTCCCTTCGAAAGTCAATTAAGAGGCTTGATTGAATTTTTCGACTTACCCAATTCGATTATTCACCAAGGACCCAAAGCCCAGGAAAACCTCAAAGTCAGCGGCTACACCATAGCGCCGTACATTTGTTATGAAATTGTATACCCCGACTTAGTCGCGAGCAAATTGCGACAAGCCGAAGTGATTGTCACCATCAGCAACGACGCTTGGTTTGGCCAGTCGATTGGCCCCCTGCAACACTATCAAATGGCGCAAATGCGCGCTTTGGAAAATGGTCGCTACGTTATAAGAGCCACCAATACCGGATTGAGTGGCGTGATTTCACCACAGGGACTAACGGTGGATCAAGGGCAACAATTTACCAGGCAAACGGTATTTTCTGAAATCCAATTAATGCGGGGCTCTACGCCTTTTTCCCTGCTCAGTTCAAAGCCGGTCATCGCTCTGTGTTTCGCCCTTCTGCTGGTCTGCACCTATTTGCGCAAGGCCCAGCGTTCCTTCCTGCTCGGCTAGCTCCGCCACCCATATTGCACTCACACAACGCCACCCAATACGGCTAAAAACGCCGGGCAAACAGTTGTTTTAACCGGCTCATAACATGCCTCCCTACTCGCAAACAAAGAACGTGTCAGCCCTACACACACTCAACATTGATATTGCATTCCGTTAACAGACCCGAGCAGCACCATAGTTTATAATCAGCTCAGTCAATCATTGAATAGCATTGGAATCATCGCCATGAGCCTCGGTCGAACGTTTGTCAAAACTCTGCGATTAAAGCTACGACTGCCAGCTTTGACAGTTTGCTGCTTAGTTTTTTTAAACGGCTGCTCAACGCAACTAGCCTACGGCTTCCTCGATTGGCTAATGCTATGGTATGTCGAAAAATATGTGACTCTCGATAGCGAACAGAAAAAATTCGCAAAAGTCACTATCGAAGAATTTCACCAATGGCATCGCAGCACACAGATACCGATTTACGCAGCATATATCGAAGATTTACTGCAGCGCATCGATGAACCTTTTACCCCCAAGTCGGTGCATGAAGAAACCGATCAAGTTCAGCTCCTCATTGAAGCTAGCTTCAAACGGCTATTGCCTTCACTTGCCGATCTTTGTGAAACCCTTAATTCTCAGCAGATCCAAGAAATTGACAGCAAGCTCGCCAAAAAGCGCAAAAAGTACAAGAAAAAATTTGTCGATGCCAGCGACGAAAGAAAAATGGAATTGCGAATCAAAGAATTAACCGATTATTTGGGGCAATTTTTCGGCCGATTCACACCCGAGCAAACCCAATGGATCGCACAGTGGAGCACATCCCTAAAGCCCTACGAAGAACTCACCGTAATGCAACAAGAAATTTGGGCCGAAACCTTTTCCAAAGCCATGCAGCATCGCGATGATCGCTCTAAACTGGAAGATTACCTACAAGAACTGGTTTTATATCAAACAGACAACTGGCAACCCGAACTCCAGGAAAAACTCGATCACAACCAAGCAATCACCTACCAACTTATCGCGAAGTTATTAAATAATCGCAATGAAAAACAGCGGTTGAAGTTCCGTAAAAAACTCAATAAATATTTAACCGACTTCAACAAAATGAATCCGCCGCAGAGCGAGGACCCAAGCTCAATAAAAACCTCATTGCAGGCGCAATAAGCAAAAGTAAGTGCGAGACCCACTGATGTCGCTTGAGGAGATCGCAACCTAGGAAGACATTTTTGCCCAAACATCGATATCACCCTGGTGCCACTTGCGGACCAAGGCGAAACCGTCGCAAACCACGCCCCAGTAGACTTCGATAATCTCAGTCGCCAAATCGAATAACTGGTGACTGCCCGTTTTTGGCGAGGCATTAATTAACACATCGTTTTCAACCGTATTGATTAAAAACATCAGTTTCAATTCCAGATCTTTGATATTCTTTAACGACGGCACCGCCCCCAGTAATATCATATGCAGCCGATCGGCTTGCTGACGAGTTCGCTCGCTGTGCTGCTGAATAACCTGAAGCAAGTAGCGCAATTTGCCCAACATCAGCTCTGCGGGATTCTGCGAAGAAGCGGCATAAGTGGATAGACCGCGAAGCTTGGCGATTTGCTCAATCATTTCCGGCATTTGCTTGCCAATAAAATTAAGCAGTTCGATACGACTAAAAGCAATGGGGTAAGACACGCCACTATGGCTTAGTTCCGCCGCATCTTGCATATCTTCAAACAGCGGCCCCTCTAGCGTTTTCGCCAGGTTAAACGCCATACATAAGAGCTGATGAATAAAGTGCGAGTGGAGTTCAAAATTATCGCTTAAATCGTCATCTTGCCAGTTCTGACGGATAGTCACCCAAGCCAAATGCAGGTTTTCTTTGTCTCGGTCGGAGAGCAATCCGCCGGTTGAATGAGCAAAGGTTTCGAGAGTTGCCAAGCGGCGCTCCAGTTGCGATTGCAACACACTGAACTCCGCTAAAAAGTCTTTGTCGCCAGCCAGCAAACCCATACTGATGCCGCGATGGCGCTGTACCGCTTTAATTAACTGGTGCAGCTGATAAAGCAGCGTAAGCGAATCCTCTCTGCGCCGAAATGAATCGCAAAAAGTTCGATAGTTCACACTGACATTTTTCGCGTCTGTTTCACCCATTGTCATCATTGAGGCCGAAGCGACTGCGTTAGAAGGGTTCATTATCTTCATTGTCCCGTGTTTCATCAATTACCTTGCTAAATTTTGTTAGCTTGATCGAAAACCTCGGCGATTTGCAGTACGCGCCAAGACTGTGCACTGACGACTCCCGTACTCAACCAGCTTTACCGCAAAAACGCCACCTTGCCACTGCCCAGCAATAACTATACCGAGAGCCGCCAAGCCTCCGGTGGGTGCCGAAGTTCACAAAAAGTAATGACTATTTCGGGTTTAGTACGACTACTCGTACAAGCGGCATTTGTGGCTGCACCACCTTGGTTTACACTGCGCCATTGGCGAGCTAGACGAGGGAGCACTCGATGAGTTAGACGTAACCTGCCAAAACTTTAACCACAACATCAATTGATCTTGCTGGTTTTTACGCTTACTTTCCCTCTCACCTCACCCTATAATGGCGGGCTGTGCGAACATTGCTATTATTCGAACGCAACGAATTTATTCGCCCATTTAATTCACTAGTCATACGCAAGTCGGCATCCTAATGAAAGACACCTACCAAGCCTCGGAAATCGAGCCCACTGTACAGGCTCACTGGCAAGACAATCGCAGTTTCGAAGTTCGCGAAGACCCAAACAGAGAAAAGTTTTACTGCTTGTCCATGTTCCCCTACCCTAGCGGCCGACTGCATATGGGACATGTGCGCAACTACACCATTAGCGACGTGATTTCTCGCTACCAGAGAATGCTAGGTAAAAATGTACTTCACCCCATGGGCTGGGATGCCTTCGGCTTACCCGCTGAAAATGCTGCCATAAAAAACAAAACGGCGCCGGCAAAATGGACCTATGCCAACACTGGCTATATGCGCAAGCAGTTGAAAAGTCTGGGGTTTGGCGTCGACTGGTCGCGAGAATTTGCCACCTGTGATCCGGAATACTACAAGTGGGAACAGTGGTTTTTTACTCGGCTTTACGAGAAAGGCCTAGCCTACAAAAAAGTGTCTGCGGTGAACTGGTGCCCCAAAGACGAGACCGTGCTGGCTAATGAACAAGTTATCGACGGCTGCTGCTGGCGCTGCGACACTCCGGTACAACGCAAACAAATTCCCCAGTGGTTCATTCGCATTACAGACTATGCCGAAGAACTACTTAACGACCTCGAAAAATTACCCCACTGGCCGGAACAAGTGCGCAGCATGCAGCGCAACTGGATTGGTAAAAGCCGTGGTGTTGACCTGAAATTTCAATTGGAGGAGACACTGGGAGGCCATAACGCGTTCAGCGTATACACAACCCGCCCCGACACATTAATGGGTGTGACCTATGTCAGCTTAGCGGCAGAACACCCAATCGCCGCCGAGCTGGCGAAAAAGAATCCGACACTGGCTACCTTTATAGAGCAGTGTAAAACCCGCTCCACCGCCGAAGCCGACATGGCCAATTTGGAAAAACAGGGCCTAGATACCGGCATACGCGCGCGCCATCCGATTACTAATGAAGCGGTACCCGTGTGGGTTGCCAATTACGTACTTATGGATTACGGCAGCGGCGCAGTTATGGCGGTACCCGCTCACGACCAGAGAGATTGGGAATTCGCCAAAAAATATGGCCTAGCAATCAAACAAGTAGTGGCACCCGAGGACAATACTGGCGTAGATCTCGAAACAGCAGCGTATGTCGACAAAGGGGTGCTGATCAACTCCGGAGAGTTCGACGGTTTAAGCTTCAGTGCAGCCTTTGACGCCATCTCCAGCACCCTGCAGGCCTCTGGTAAGGGAAAGGTGAGCACCAACTACCGCCTCAGAGATTGGGGAGTGAGTCGGCAACGCTACTGGGGCGCGCCTATCCCCATCCTCAATTTGAGCAACGGCGGTGAAATCCCGGTACCGGCAGACCGCTTACCGGTGTTACTGCCAGAGGACGTAACAATGGACGGGGTAGGCTCTCCTCTGAAGACCGACCCCAACTGGCGTAAAACCGAGCTCAATGGTCAGCAACTCGAGCGAGAAACCGATACTTTCGATACTTTTATGGAATCTTCCTGGTATTACGCTCGCTATACCAGCCCCAATGCCAGAACCATGGTCGATCCGCAGAAAGCCAATTATTGGTTACCCGTAGACCAATATGTGGGCGGCGTTGAGCACGCGATTTTGCACTTGCTTTACGCGCGCTTCTTTCACAAACTGATGCGCGACGAGGGCTTAGTGAATAGCGACGAACCCTTCGAGCGCCTGCTGTGTCAGGGTATGGTGCTGGCAGACAGTTTTTATTTGCCCAGCGAAAACGGCAGCGACAAAGAGTGGGTGGCACTGGACGAGGTAGAAGTTACCAAAGATGACAAAGGCCGTTTGGTATCGGCTAAACATCTGAAAACCGGCGCGGCGCTGCAGCACGGCGGTATGATGAAAATGTCCAAGTCGAAACTCAATACGGTAGACCCGGAAACCTTGGTGACGCGCTATGGCGCCGACACCGTGCGCCTGTTTTCGATGTTCGCCGCTCCGCCCGATCAAACGCTAGAGTGGACTGAATCTGGCGTTGAGGGCGCGTTTCGCTTTATCAAGAAACTTTGGAAAACCGTGGCTGCCCACCTCGCTGCGGGGGAGCCGGGCGCACTCAACACCGAGTCGCTCGATGAAACGCAGCAAAACCTGCGCCGCAAAACCCATGAAACCATCGCCAAAGTCAGCGACGACTTCGGACGCCGTCAAACCTTTAACACCGCAATCGCCGCGGTTATGGAACTGCTCAACGAGGTCAACCGCAACGGCAATCGCAGTCAGCCCCTTAGTATGGCGGTGGAAAGAGAAGCCATTGAGGCCGCTGTATTGTTGTTGGCACCCGTGATACCTCACGTCTGCCATGCGTTGTGGGCCAACCTGGGCAAAGCAGAACCGATCTTAGATGCACCCTGGCCTCAGGCCGACGCATCCGCCATGGTGCGCAGCAGCTTGACAGTGGCGATTCAGGTAAATGGCAAAGTGCGCGCGCAGATAAACGTAGCCGCGAACATCGACCGCGAGGGCATGGAGTTGCAGGCTCTTGCAGATAACAATGTGCAGAAACACATCAGCAATAAAAGCGTGCGCAAAGTTATCGTGGTTCCTGGAAAGCTGGTAAATATAGTAGCGAATTGAGGACACACCATTGAAAAATATCATCGCGATCGGCGCCCTAACGCTGCTGCTGAGCGCCTGCGGCTGGCAACTTCGCGGCGTAACCGGCAAGGCGAAACATCAACAGCCAGAGCAGCTACACCTGATTGTGCAAGACGGTAAAACGCCGCTTGCACAATCGATCAAAAGCCAGATGGTGCGCATGAAAATCGCCGATACCGCGAAAGCCAAGCTGGCACTGATTATCGACAAAGAAGAGGTCGATAGGCGTCCACTAGCGGTAAATGACAACGGCGTCACCGCCCAATATCAGCTGATTTATACGGTGCACTACCACTATGAGGACAAGGCAGCGCAATTCGCCCTGCCTGGCCGCAAGGTGGTGAGCTGGCGCAGCTACGACTTTGACCCCCAGCTTATCGTCTCGAAAGCGCAAGAAGAGCAGGCGCTGCTGGATGAAATGCGCGAAGAACTGGCGCAGAGAATTTTGGGTATTTCCGCATAGGCGCAATGTTTAATAATCGATGCACAGCGTATTTAACGCGCGGTGCCGAGCTTTTCATAGGATAGAACCGAGACCCATGGCACGCTTACGCCCCGACCAGCTCACCGGCCACCTGAAGCGAGACCTCGCGTCAATCTATCTCATTACCGGCGACGAGCCGCTATTGATTCAAGAAGCCGCCGACAGCATTCGCACTTGCGCCCGAAGCCGAGGCTTCAGCGAACGCGAACTTCACCACACCGATGGCGGTTTCACCTGGGATGACTTGATGCACAGCGCAAACAGCTTGTCTCTATTCGCGGAAAAAAAGCTTATCGAAATTCGCGTGCACAACGGCAAACCTGGCGATGCCGGCAGTAAAGCCCTGCAGGCGTACTGCCAAAATCCCAGCCAGGACAATCTGCTTATGCTTTTGTTGCCCAAAGTAGAGAAAGCCGCTCAGTCTTCCAAATGGTTTAAAGCAGTGGAAAACTGCGGCGTAATCATCCAGGTTTGGCCCGTGGGGGCCAACGAGCTGCCGCGCTGGGTTGATCAGCGACTAAAAATGGCCAGCCTGCAAGCTAGCAGTGAAGCCATCGACATACTTTGCGTAAAAGTAGAAGGCAACTTGCTGGCCGCAGCCCAAGAAATCGAAAAACTCAAATTGTTAGCTACCAGCGACATTATCGACGCCGAAACTATGGCCAGCTGCGTTATGGAATCTGCGCGCTACGATGTGTTTACGCTGGTGAGCCGCGCACTCAGCGCCGATAGCGCTGCGGTGACCCGCATACTTAACGGCCTAAAAGGCGAAGGCACTGAAGCGCCGGTGGTACTGTGGGCTCTCGCTAGGGAGCTACGCATCCTCGGGGCGGTGAAAAACGCTCTCGACAACGGGCAAGCGTTCGACCTCGCCGCCCGACAAAATCAAATTTGGTCTGCGCGAAAACCCCTGGTGAAACAAGCCTTACAGCGTCTTAACCAACAGCAAATATACCAACTGGTCACCCTGTGTGGCCTCGCCGATAGAAGCATTAAAGGCGCCGCAAAACACGACCCCTGGCAGTTGCTGTGCGACATCGCCCTGGGGCTTTGCGGCAGCCCGGCATTGAGCGCAGGTTCGCAACAGCAAATTATTCGTTGCAACTGAGCCCTCGCCCTCTGGACACAACCGCACTGCACCCATACTACAACCTTACAATCCGCCTACCCACCAACCCGCCTACCCGCCGCAAAAGCGTATCACCCGAGCCCCCACAAGCTCTTGGCCGGCTATTTCACAGCTAGCGATAAAACTTGGTCTACACTTTTAATTCGAGTAGTGGCTAAAGTTTGCGGATATAGGTAAGGGTTGAAAAAAACAGCCCCAGCTGCCAACTGCCCCCAAGCAGTCGCATTCATCGCTAAAATCGAAAATAACCACCTAACCTAGTAGGCGCGAATGCGATGACAAACGGTTGCTAAGCCTGGAAACGTCAATACGCTTAGCGAGGCATTAGACAACTTCACTGGACTAGACTGTGCTGGTGATATATTCGAGATAGACGCACAAAACTACCCCGGGGTAGTTTTGAAAAAAACAGCTGAGGAACCATCTCCCCAGAAGGTATCATGGACCAACAACGCGCGTTACAAGAGGAGCTCGATGCGCTCCGCGAACTAACCATGAGCACCATGACAGCCAGTGCTGACTTGGGGTTCGTGCTACAGTTTTTAAAGGACAGCTTTACACTTCCCGACCATCTCGCCCTTGCCAACACATTGAGCAATGCCTTGAAAAACCAAGGCTTAGAAGCGAGCATCTGCATTCGAAGCTTTGCCGAGAAAATCTTCGTCAACCACTCTGGAAAATCGAACCCCGTCGAGGAACAGCGCATTATTGGTCAAATGGCCGGGGGACGTTTAGTTGAAGATGGTAATAGCTTACAAGTGAATTATCCCGCCGTTTCGCTGCTAGTTCACAACTTCAAGTTTAGCGACGAGCGGCGCGGACAGTTGCGGGACGCACTGGCGTTGTTGGTAGAAGGTGTCGAGGCACGGATTAACAGCCTGGCTTTGGCAGAAAAAGAAGCTGAAGCGCAGCGTTCGAAGCGAGAATTTTTTGCATTGATGACACATGAGCTGCGCACCCCTTTAAACCCAATCATTGGCTTTTCGAATCGTTTAGAGAAAAAGCTGGGCGACAACATAGACAACAAACATCGCACGGCAATTAGCTCTATAAAACATAACGCGGAAAACTTGTTGCGTTTGCTCAATTACTTTATTGATTTTTCCAACTTAGAAATCGGAGAAATTACGCTTAATAAGAAAAACCTAAACCTCGAAGAGGTGATCGATAAAGCCTTATCTATTACGGCGCCAATAGTTCAAGGTTACAACACAGAGGTTATTAAGAAAGCCGCGCCAAATCAAATATTTTGCGCCGACCCAATACGTTTCACCGATATTGTAGTCAGCTTAGTTTGCAATGCGGCGAGAATTTCTCGCAATGGCAAAATGACCATTTATGCCGAAATAAATGCCTGCGAACAGCAATTAGATTTTAGAGTAGAAAGTTGTGGAACACTGTCTCAAGATTTCGATAGACAAAAGGTTTTTGAGAACCTAGTCAATCGCAGTACCGGCTGCTTACAAAAATCTAACGAGCTCGGTATCGGGCTCTACCTCACTAAAAGGTTAGTCGAACTTCACCACGGCAGCATCGAATTGATTGCCGATAAAAATGGCGACATATTCCGTGTTTGCCTCCCCTTAGAAAACGAAAAAAAATTACACCCTATTGCTGAAAATTGTTAGATTAAAGCAGAACAAGAAACAAAGATTATGGCCGCAGCGCTTAGCACTAGCTGACAAACCTTAAACCGGAAGCGTCTACGATAATTTTGTCTTTATCCTCGACCATAGCCAAAAGGTGTTCTTCACTCAAAGGTTTCGAAAAATAAAAGCCTTGAGCTTGATCACAACCACGATCGATTAACCAGCGAGCTTGAGACAGACGCTCTACGCCTTCCGCAATCACTTGCAAAGACATATTATGAGCCAAATCAACAATCGACTTGGCAATAGCAGCATCTTGAATATTACTATCGATATCTTTAATAAAACTGCGATCAATTTTAAGCTTTTGAATGGGAAACTTGCGCAAGTAGGCCAGCGACGAATATCCGGTACCGAAGTCGTCAATGGCCAGCGATAGTCCCATATTGCTCAGACAATTGAGCATATCGATGGACTGCGCGGCATTTTCCATCGCGGAACTCTCGGTAATTTCTAACTCCAAATACTGCGGAGCCAATTTAGATTCATTAAGAACATGGGTGACCAGTTTCTCAAAATGAGCCTCACGAAACTGGCGCGTCGATAAATTTACACCGATTTTCCCGAAGTTCAGGCCTGCGTTCAACCAGTGTTGAAATCGCTGACAAGCGTGTCTTAGCACCCATTCTCCGAGCGAAATAATTAAACCCGTTTCTTCGGCAAGCGGAATAAAATGGGCAGGGGATACCACACCTCGGTCACGGTGAATCCAGCGAACCAAGGCCTCCAAACCAATAATGCGATTGCTACCCAAATCCAATTGTGGCTGATAATACAAAGTCAGTTCTTGCTGCTCAATGGCACGGCGCAAATCATTTTCTAACAACAAATAATTCACCGCAGAATCGCCGATGGCTTTGATAAAAAACTGATAGCGGTTTTTGCCCGCGGCTTTGGCGCGATACATTGCCGCATCGGCATGTTTCAACAATTGATCGATGCTATCGCCGTCATTGGGAAACACGCTTATACCGATGCTCGCGGTAGCGGCAATTTCATAGCCTTGTATATCCACGGGCTCGGCCAGTAAATACAAAAGCTTTTGTGCGATGTTTTCCACATCTTCAGACTGAACAATATTTTCTAAAACCACCACGAACTCGTCGCCACCTAAACGAGCCACAGTATCCGTGTCACGCAAATCATCCTGCAATCGTTGCGCCACCAATTTCAGGAAAGCATCACCGGCATCATGCCCTAAACTGTCGTTAATGTTTTTAAAACGATCAAAGTCGATAAGCAAAATGGCAATGCTCGATTTGCCCCGCTTGGCACGCGACACGCTCTTATGCATACGATCGTAAAACAATGAACGATTCGCCAAGCCGGTAAGCGGATCGTGAAACGACATGTAGTTGATACGTGACTTTTGGTCGAGCAGCGCCGACTCTGCCATTTTATGATCTGTAATATCATAGCCTAAGGTAATAACTACTTTTTTACGGGCATCTTTATCTTTATTCGCTGAAAAGGCATTAACAATAAAGCGGCGCATAGCGTATAAATGCAAGGAACCGTCTTTATGTTTAATGCTAAATTCCCACTCTTGGACCCCATTGATATGATATTTTTCATATACAAATTGTTCATTTAAATCGCTGAGACGAACGTGGAGCACTTGCGGGTACAGATCTATTTCTAAGTTGATCTCGCGGATATGATCGGCAACACCTGCAAGCTTAGTAAATAATTCGCTGGCAAAAACAACCCGTGTAGTCGTGAAATCCGTACCAGCGATTAAGCCATTAGAATGCTTTAGCAATATATTGATAAAATCGGCAGCATCGGCAGTATCTCCGAGATAATTTTCAGCAGTCGCAATTAACTTATCAGTCGAGACTTCGCCATGTTTGGTCATTCGTTTAAATTCAACCTGGGGCTAATGGGCCTGAAGCACAAAAAAAGTGAGCTTACCGAGAATAAAGCATAGACTATTATAGTCCTACGATGCACGCACTTATACGCAAGGGGATGCGCAAACGCACAACATAGGCAAAGTAAAAACTTAGCGAGAACGCCCCTTGTTTCAAAACTGCGGTGGATAGTTCGCTACAAGCTCGCCACCTGCGTCCCTGCCGGTCACGGTTCGAAACTGCGCGTATCCTTTGTTTCGGCCCCGATAATCCTAAATTAATCAGTTGGATCGTAGCGAGGGCGTTCAAGGGGCTGAAATTAGAGTGAATTTTTTAACTTTTGTGGCAAATTCATAGTCACTCTCATGGGTGCAGCCACAAAATTGAAAAAACGCTTTAATTTCAGTTCATTGGGCGTCCGCAGTAGATTCAAATGATTAATTTGGGATAATAACTAACCCACTATTAACTCTGACCACATATCGTACTCATCAGTTGCGACAACTTTTACTTTGACCATACTTCCGGGCCTTAAATGATTGGCGCCTTCAATAATGACGGTGCCATCAATCTCCGGTGCGTCAGCATAACTGCGGCCCAGGGCATTTTCTCCCTCAACATCATCAACCAGCACTTCCATCTCACGGCCAATGCGACGCTCCAGCTTCGACTTGGAAATCTCTTGTTGCACTTGCATAAACTGATTCCAGCGCGCCTCCTTCACCTCTTCTGAAACCGCGTTGGGCAATTGATTAGCCGATGCGCCCTCTACCGGTGAATATTTAAAACAACCGACACGGTCGAGCTCGGCCTGTTGCAGCCATTCGAGTAGACATTCAAAGTCCCTTTCGGTTTCGCCGGGAAAACCGACAATAAATGTTGAACGCAGGGTTATATCTGGACAAATATCTCGCCAGGATTTAATTCGCTCCAAGGTTTTTTCGTTATGGGCGGGCCGCTTCATCGCTCTCAATACACTTGGAGAAGCGTGCTGGAAAGGGATATCCAGATACGGCAAAATTTTTCCTTGTGCCATTAAGGGCACCACGTCATCGACATGAGGATAAGGATACACATAGTGCAAACGCACCCAGGCGCCGAGCTCCGAGAGACCGTGACAAAGCTCCAGCATTCGAGTTTTCATTGGCCTGCCCTGCCAAAAGCCGGTGCGATATTTTAAATCCACGCCATACGCACTGGTATCTTGAGAAATCACCAATAACTCTCGTGTCCCGGCAGCGACCAAGCGCTCGGCCTCATCCAATACTTCGCCGATAGGGCGACTCACTAAATCTCCGCGCATTGAAGGAATAATGCAAAAGGAACAGCGGTGATTACAGCCTTCGGATATTTTCAAGTAAGCGTAATGCGGCGGGGTGAGCTTTACCCCCTGCGGCGGCATTAAATCTAAATAGGGATTGTGACCGGCTGCCGCTGCGGGTGGAGGTATGGCCTCTTGCACGGCACTCACGACTTGCTCGTATTGATGCGGGCCTGTCACTGCCAGCACATCGGGGTGAACGGCTCGAATAGCCTCGTCATCGGCCCCCATACACCCGGTGACGATAACGCGACCGTTCTCACTGATTGCCTCGCCAATCGCTTCTAGAGACTCTTGTTTCGCGCTGTCAATAAAGCCACAGGTATTCACCACCACCACATCGGCTTGATCATAGCTACCCACCACTTCGTAGCCATCGGTCTTTAGCTGGGTAAGAATGCGCTCGGAATCCACCAAGGCTTTGGGACAGCCCAGGCTCACAAAACCCACCCGTGGCGGTATTTGCCCCTCGCCCTCAACCGCTGGGTGGGGTCGCCCAGTATTTTTTTTATTGCTATTCATAGACTTTCTCATTGCGAAAATTTTTCAGTTGATTTAGCTCAGGGCCGAATTTGCCACTGGATAAATATTAACCTAAACAAATCAGTTGGATCGTAGCGAGGGCGTTCAAGGGGCTGAAATTAGAGTGAATTTTTTAACTTTTGAGGCAAATTCGCAGTCACTCTGCGGGTGCAGCCGCAAAATTGAAAAAACGCTTTAATTTCAGTTCATTGGGCATCCGCAGTAGATCCAACTGATTAATTTAAGATTAAATGCAGAGTGCATCATCACTGACCAAAGGGCCAGTGCAAAGCAATTAAATCGGGGGAATTAAACAGTCCGTGAATCGTTGTAGGGCATGTGCAATCAATGACCTGTGGCGGCCTAGCCCGAGATAGCCCAAGTGGAAAACGCCGCTTGCCAGTCGCTTTTCGGCTCTGCCTCAGGTGCTATTAGACGACAAGACTTTAGGCACAAGACTTCTGCGACAAGGCCTCAACACCATCATCTCAACGCCATCATCTCAACGCCAACATTGCGCACCACCGTGAGAAGGTGGCGCGGTGAGCAAACTTAGGCATCAAAAAAAAATTTCAACACCTCTACCGGCTGCCCCTGCACCATGCCGCGATGACTGTATTGCCAGCCGTGTTTTAAATAAAACCCTTCTAGCCCACGGGTATATAAATTAAGCTCCTTAAGCCCCAGCTCACGGGCATAATGCATACAGTGCTGCAGTAAGCTTAGAGCAATGCCCCGACCGCGAAATTGCTCCATAACAAATAAATTGGTTATCCATTGCCGAGCGCAGTGTTCTTTTGAAAACCGATAATTTACCAAACTTACAGTTCCCAGAGGCTGCTGATTACAGTGCGCGACAAAGCTGGTGGGGATAGTCGCTGCGCTCAAGTGAGCGCGCAAGTTGTGCTCTCTATCGCTAACGCTGCTTAGGCTGCCTTCTGCTGCTCCCATTGCGGCTCGGCTGCCGGGCGGATGCCCATTGAGCCACTCGTTGTGGTGCCAGCGCGCAACCTCCGCCACACACTTCGGCAGGCTGCGCATATCGACAATGTCGTAGTGGGGTACTGCAATCACAAGACGCAGTTTGACAGTTAATTGACAAGCTCGCCGTGAGCTTGTTTATCTGCGTGATAACTCGAGCGCACCAGTGGACCGCAAGCAGCATGGGTGAAGCCCATGCTGCTTGCGGCACTGCGATACTCTGCAAACTCTTCAGGCGTCACATAGCGCTCCACAGGCAGGTGCTCTTTGGAGGGCTGCAGGTACTGACCAATGGTCAACATGTCGATATCGTGTTCGCGCATATCTTGCATCACCTGCAGTATTTCTTCTTTACTCTCGCCCAGGCCCACCATTAAACCCGATTTTGTCAGCACCTCGGCGCGCAGCGCCTTGTATTTCTTTAACAATTGCAATGACCACTGGTAATTGGCGCCGGGCCGAGATTGGCGATAAAGGCGAGGCACAGTCTCCAAGTTATGATTGAATACGTCGGGCGGGGTCTCACCCAATATCTCGATTGCAGTATCCATACGGCCACGAAAATCTGGAGTGAGTATCTCAATCTGCAAATTTGGGCTCTGTTCGCGGGCCAAGCGAATACACTCGGCAAAATGCGCTGCGCCACCATCGCGCAGATCATCGCGGTCGACGGAGGTAATCACCACATAACTGAGACCTAACTCGGCAATCGCAGTCGCTAACTTGCCGGGTTCCCCAGGATCCAGCGGGTTGGGCTTGCCGTGCCCCACATCACAAAAAGGGCAGCGCCGTGTACAAATATCGCCCATAATCATAAACGTTGCGGTACCGCCACTAAAACACTCGCTGAGATTAGGACAACTCGCCTCTTCGCACACGGTAACCAAACCCTGCTTGCGCAAGAGCTTTTTTATGCGGTCAACTTCTGGAGAGGCGCTGACCTTGATACGAATCCAATCGGGTTTGCGAAGCGTTGTATCACTGGCAATCACTTTGACAGGGATACGTTCGAGCTTGTCGCCGTCTCTTAACTTTTCACCTTGTTTAAGGCGTCGTGTTCTCTTTACAGGAAGTGTATCTGTCATTTAACTACTCATCTGTTTTGATCTAAAACTGCCCACGCGGGCAATGTACTGACCATATCTAAACTAAAACCCAGGCGCGAGGCCAACACTTTCGCATATTGTACGGCGACACCGGCCGCAGTCACAGGCTGCGAGGTGAGATCGGCAAGTCGCACCATGGTCATTCCCCGATAGCCGCAGGGGTTAATATAGTCAAAAGGCTGTAAATCCAGATTGATATTAATAGCAACACCGTGAAAACTGCAGCCTCTGCGCACCCGCAAACCCAAGGATGCTATTTTAGCGCCTTTAACATACACACCGGGCGCGTCACTGCGAGCACTGCCGCACACATCGTAAGATGCCAGCAACTGGATTACCGACTGCTCAAGCTGTGTTACAAACTCGCGCACATTCAAGGACAAACGGCGTAAATCCACC
>JAHQVY010000284.1 GCA_019634095.1 Cellvibrionaceae bacterium | reverse complement strand
CGCCGACAGTTGGATGTTTGTTACCAGCGCCGTCATGGGGTATCAGGCAGCCGATGCCAATGCCAATCTGGCGGCTTTTAGCGGCGCCAACCAGCAGGTAAAAGCCGGTACCGATCTGATTATTATCAACCGCGGCCTGCCTAACGACAGAACTCGCGTGACAGGCCACAACAAAAGCGCTGCGGCACAATTTAAGCTCACCGAAAATGCCAGCTATCGGAAGGGCGATATACTCATGATGGTGTCCCCCACTTGCGATATGGCGGCAATTTTCCAATTAACCGGCCCCGCCGCCACTAGTTCCAATGTCTACACGCACGGGGTAAGCGGTGGCGTCAGCCCGGGGAACTGCTCGCTTAATCTTTCTTTCGGTGGCGATTGTGCTTCGGCACCGACTTCAAATAACCTGGGGCGAGCTTTTCCCGATGGCTCCATGGTGATGGGGTTCAGTTCTGCAGCCTATTTTATCCGCGACTCACAAATTACTGGCGAGCCGACGCTGTATCGCCAAGTACGCACCCGAACCAGCGGTGCATTGCAGTCCCAAGAGCTGCTCACAGGGGTCGATGATATGGATATTCTTTACGGTTATAACCCCGCAGGCAGCGGCAGCCCAGAGCGCTTTTACCCGGCTAACTTGGTGCCGGATTGGTCCGGCGTTGTATCGGTAAGAATCCAATTGACTCTGGTTTCCAAGCGTGCAGTTTTTGCACCGGATGCCACCGCTAACCCCCCGCAAGATGGCAAGCTGCGCAAGCAGGTGATGATTTCCGGCAGTATTCGCAACCGAGGCTGATTAATATGTCCAGTGCACTTTCATCTCCCCCAGATATCCGAGGCGCGGTCACTGTTAGCCGCCAACAATCGGGCGTGGTGTTAATTGTCAGTTTGGTGTTGCTGCTTATTATGACTTTGCTGGGAGTGTCGAATATGCGCACCTCCACCGCGCAACTGAATATGGCGGTAAATACACAGGCGCGCAGCGAAGTGTTTTCGGCGGCGGAATTTACCCTGAAAACTGTGCAAGCCGAATTGCAATCCAATTTTGCCAACAAACACGACCCGGATCGCTTTATAAAAAACTGCAGTGGCAGCGGCTGTTACGACGCTGGTTGTACCGGCGGGTTTTGTTATGAAGGGGATTCCGACTGGAATTCGCCCCCTGAATGCAGTTTGGATGACGGCCATGGCACATTGGAGAAAGAGTTTATCTGGGTGCGAGATGCCGGTGCGGTTTGGAAGGACAGTCAGCGCCACGCGACCAAGCAATTGGCTATTCCGCGCGGTTCACACTCTGCCAGTGGCGGCAGTGCGAATAACATTCTGTTTCAGTCAAAGTACATTATCGAATTTTTGTGTTACACCCACAAAGATTCTGATCCCGAAGAGGGGGGCTTGTGTGACGTGCTATCCCCCAGAGGCTGCGTTCCTCTGTATCGAATTACGGTGCTGGCGGAAGGCCAAAATAATGAGTCGCGGGTGATGTTGCAGGCCACTACAAAAATTCGAGACAACTGAGCTTAAGGAGCGTCTTGGCCTTAATGAATCTGGGGGAGAGTTGATGAACAGCAAAGGGCGTAAACAAAGCGCGGCGGCCTCGGTAGCGGCGCTACTGATTTTTTTTCACAGCTTGCCCGCGTGGTGTTTTAACTATACTGCGGCGGATTTCGCTGCGAATCCCAACTTAATTTCCGGCGGCGGTGTCGAGCCGTTGCTGATGATAAATTTCTTGGTTGGAGAGTCTCAGCAAGCCGAGGCGTATACCGATGGCGAACAGGTGTATGTGCAAAATGGCACTTTTTGTCCTGGGCGAACGGCCGCTGATGAAGGTATCTGTTATTCATCTGCCGAGACCTATATCGGCTATTTCGACCCCGAAAAATGTTATGACTACGAGCCGGGTGTTGCTGCGGATGCAAATCAACATTCCCTCAGCCCCGAGCTAACCAATGCCATTAACCCACCGCATTTTTACCCGGTGGGTAATGCCACCAATCATGTGTGTAGCGGTTTTTTCAGCGGTAATTTTATGAACTGGGCGAGCATGACTGCCCTGGACGCTTTTCGCTATTCCATGACCGGCGGCGCGCGCTTGCTAGATAGCCATGGCGCCTTAGCGAAAACAATTTTAGCACGCACCCTGCGCAAACCCGCGTTATCTAGCACTAACGCCAGCGCGCCATTGTTTGTCACAAAAAAAATTGACAGTGCCGGTATTAGTGTTGCCGCGAGCAATGGCACCGCAGCCGCGTTTACGAATAACCCCGGCGAACTTACACCTTTTACAACCAGTAGGCTAATTGTAAAAAATCAAGGTGCGGATACCAATACCATCAGCTTTGAAGATGGCAGTGGTCTGACTTTGAGTTACAAGGGCTTAAATCGCTTTCATGTGAATGTGCGGGTTTGTGACCAGAGTGTTGGTTTGGAGCCGCACTGTGTGCAGTACGGTGACGGCAGCAATACTTGGCACAAACCGGAGGGGCTGTTGCAAAAACACGCACAGCAAATGCGCTTTGCCCTCAGTTCTTATACCAGCAAACCCGGCAATAGTGTCTATGGTGGCGTACTGCGGGCCAGTGCGAAATACCTCGGTTATCAACGCCCTTCGTCTAACGGCGGCGTGGAGGTAAATCCCAAGGCCGAAATTAATCAGCATGGCCAGTTTAATTATGATCCAGATGGCTTGGCGGGCACTGTGGCAGGAGTGAGTAATAGCGGCATTATTAATTATATAAATAATGTCGGTTTGGGGGTTAATGGCTACCCGCAAAGTGACTCGGCAGCGGAATTGTATTCCGAGAGTCTGCGTTATCTGAAAGGTGAGGCTGCAGCAACTAACGAATATGTGAGCGGACTCAGCCCAGCGGATTACGATGCATTTCCGGTGATTAAGGCTTGGGACGACCCGCTACAAGATGCCTGCCAAGCCAATTACATGCTCACCTTCGGCGATCAATTTATTGGTGAACATAGAAATGTAACCGGCGCAGTTAATGCGAGCGCTTACACGCAAACCCTCGGGGTATTAGAAAATATGCCCCCCGGTTTTGGCCCGGGTTTCCAATTAGCCGGTTTGGCCTACTATGCCAATACGCAAGATATTCGCCCCGATTTGCCCGGCGATCAATTTGTAACTAATTTTGTGGTCGACGCGCAAGAGTATCGGCCCAACGCGCCGATATTAGAGAGAAATGTTTTGTGGCTCACGGCGAAATACGGCGGCTTTAGGGATTTTAATAATAATGGCGACCCCAATAATGGCAACCCAGACAACCCCGGCGACGCTTTGGTGGAGGACAGTAACCCCAAGTGGGATGCCGATCGAGACGGAAACCCGGACACCTATACCCTGGCGAACCAGCCTGCCAATTTGCTGCAAGGTTTGGCGGATAGTTTTAGCCAAATCGATGCAGTAGTCGGCGCTGGTTCCTCAGCTGGCAGGGTGAGCAACACGCTGACAACTGGAAGTATGGTGATTCAAGCCCTGTTCAAACCTTCGGTTAGCGATAACTTGGGCAACCACCTTAGCTGGGGGGGCATAGTGCAGGCGCTGTTTATCGATGCCTACGGCAATGTGCGCGAAGACAGTGACGGCAATGGCGAATTGACCGATGCCGACGCCGTGATTACCTATGTCACAGACCCCATTACCGAGCAAGTGCAGGCCTTGCGATCGAGCACTGGCGATGGCGGGCAAACTTTCGGCGCTTTTAACGGTTCCGCCGGTTTGAATGCCCTGGTGAATATGGAAGATTTAAAGGCGGTGTGGAACGCGCGCGATATTCTCGCCGATTTACAGAACAACAACGGCCAAATGAGGGTACAGCGTCCTTATGCTAATGGGGTTAGCAACGCTAACCCCAGCCGTTATATTTTTACTGCCCTCGATCTAAACTACGATGGCCTAGTCGTTCCCGCATCCATAGCCGGCGCGGATACCGAACTCGATTTTACCGCCGCCAACTTTCCCGCAGTAGGTACTAATGCTGCCCCACAGTTGCAAAATAACTTTCGTCTTCTGGGTTTGAAAAGTCAGAACGGGCATTTATCCGAAGATATTGTTAATTTTGTACGCGGCGAGGAGATCACGGGTATGCGCTCGCGCAAAGTCGATTACGACGCCGACGGAGTGGAGGAGGTTTGGCGCTTGGGGGATATTGTCTCGTCTTCGCCCTTGTTGCTTGGGCCCCCCTTATTGCAGCAGCGATATGACTTAATTTACGGCGACGAAAGTTATAAGGCTTTTTATGAAAAGTATCGCAATCGTCGGCAAGTGGTGTTTGCCGGTGCCAATGACGGCATGATCCACGCGTTTAATGCCGGCTTTTACGATGCGTCCACGAAGCGCTTTTCTCGGCAATTAAATGGCGAAACCGCACATCCTCTGGGTGCGGAGCTTTGGGCCTATGTGCCTTATAACGTATTGCCTCATCTGCAGTGGTCCACCGAATTTAATTACCAGCATGTGTTTTATGTGGATGGTGACCCGCAAACTTTCGATGTCAATATCTTTGCCGACGACGCCGACCACCCAGGTGGCTGGGGTACCATTTTAGTGATCGGCATGCGTTTGGGCGGCGGCGAATACCTTATCGACCCCAATTCGGACCCAGGCAATGATCTCAGGGATGATATTACCCTGCGTTCATCTTATGTGGTGCTAGATGTGACGAACCCCGAATCGCCGCCACAATTAATTGCGGAAATTAGTCATGAAAATATGGGCTACACCATGTCCCGGCCAACCGTTATTAAAGCCCGACGGCCTGCGGCGGGCAGCAACAACTTTGCCGCAATTCCCAGTGGCGGCGATCAGTGGTTTTTAGTGATGGGCAGCGGCCCCTTCGGTGCGGACGCAGCCGGCAGAACCGACGCATTGCAGCGCGCGGTTAGCGAGCAAAAAGCCAAGGTGTTTTTCTTCGATTTACAGGCGAAAAACTTTGTCAGCTTTGGCACTGAGCAATATTTGCAAGTGCCGGATGTCGACAACGGCTTTACCGGGGATTTTATCACCATGGATTGGGATCGAGATTTTGTCGACGACGCGGTGTATTTCGGCACCGTGACCAACGACAATCTCAATGATCCTACCGGTGATTTTTGGCGCCTGCCCCTGAATGCCGGGACTGGCCTGCTGGGTAGTGTCGACGCCGTTGATTTTAGTCGCACGGTTGAAAATGGCAGTGGCAGCTTAGGGCTTCCGGTTTCCGGCCGCGCTTACGCTTACAAGTATCGCGGTAAACATTGGGTCGCGTTTGGCACTGGTCGTTTTTATGTGGATGACGATTCTGCAAGTCAAAAACAGATGCGTTTTTTCGGTTTTAAAGAGCCAGTAGATTCCGCCGGCAACTTTACCTGGGGCTCGGTCGACATCGCCAGCGGCGAAATGATAGACGTGACTCATATCCAGCCCCAGTTTATTGAGAATACCCAAAGCGACCCCTGGGACGGCAAAATCTTTGATGCTCGCAACGGTTTAGATAGTGTGACCTTAAGCACTGGTGTCAGCGTTGACAATTACCCCGAGTACCGCGATACCTTACACCAACTAAACCCCGGGGGTTGGTACTACGACTTCGAGTCGCCTTTTGCCAAGCAAATTGGTGGTGTCGTCGGTGAGGGGCCAGTGATTACGTTTAGTGAATATGTGTCGAAGGCTAATAGCGCTAACGCTTGCAGCTCCTTGGGCACCAGTAGTATCAGTCAGCTGTATATCGGTACCGGTCATGCCGCGCCGTTTTTTGGCTTGAACAAAAGGGTGCAGCTCTACGGAGAAGAAATACAGCAGCGCCAGATACAGGGCGGCGAGGCCATTCTCGGTTTGGTGAAGGAGCCCGCTAAACCCGTCGACGGTGACAGTGTGGCGCAGAGTAATACCGGCGAAATTATAGCGCCGTTCAAGTTAGATGAACTCCTATTTAAGTCGGGCTTAGTGTCCTGGCGTGAAATACCCGTGACATGGAAATAACTAGAGTGGATGTGACGACCGTTTTTTTAGGCCATCGCGGCTTCGCTTCGCGGCGGGGCTTTTCTTTAATCGAACTTATGATTGCGCTTTCGATTGTCGCGATCTTGGCGATGATTATGTATCCCAGTTACACCCAGAGTATCGAGAAAAGCCGCCGCACCGATGCCCGGGCTGCTCTCACTGAGATCGCCGCTCAACAAGAGAAGTTCTATTTTAAAGATAGCCGTTACAGTGATTCGCTCAATCAATTGTTCGGTGGCACTGCGTCTCGCGAGGGGTATTACGTCTTGGCGGTGGATACCACTGCTAGTGGAACTGGCTGTGGCGCTGATGGCGAATGTTTTAAAGTGTCTGCGACTGCTACAGGTACTCAGGCTGGCGATAGCAACTGCCGCAGCTTTACCTTGAACAATATTGGCCTTAAAGGCGCGAGCAATGACAATGGCAGCGACACTACGGCGAGTTGCTGGTAGGTAGGGCGCTTGCCGCCCAGCTCCTAGTTTAGGGGCATAGCTTAGAGGCCTAGTTTAGGGGCATAGTTTAGATGAATAGCTTAGGGGCAGGCAGCCACTAGACTGCGTCCGTTGGTATCGTCGATCACGCCGTCGCCGTTGCGATCGAGTCCGCGGTAAGCTCTTCCCACTCGATT
>JAHQVY010000283.1 GCA_019634095.1 Cellvibrionaceae bacterium | reverse complement strand
GGGCTGAAATTAGAGTGAATTTTTTAACTTTTGCGGCAAATTCGTAGTCACTCTACGGGTGCAGCCGCAAAATTGAAAAAACGCTTTAATTTCAGTTCATTGGGCGTCCGCAGTAGATCCAACTGATTAATTTAGGATAATGAAGTGGTGCGCTGGACTTTTGATATGGCTAGCGATGCTACGGAACCGCATCGTCAAACACTCAGCCCCTTGGCCGGTGAACTTCCGCATATTGATGACCGCTTCGTTGGGCAGCCCTATCAACACGCATATCTGGCGTTGATTGACTTCACTGTACCTTATGATTTCGAGAAATGTGGTCCGCCCTCGGCGAATTTGCCGCTAAGCGGCTTAGGGCATCTCAATGTCGCTACCGGAGAAGTAAAGCGCTGGTTCCCAGGCCCAACTTCGTCGGTACAAGAACCCGTATTCGCGCCTCGCTCTGAGAACGCGCCAGAGGGTGAAGGCTATGTAATTGCGCTTGTGAATCGACTTACCGAAAACCGAAATGATCTTGTTATTCTCGATGCTCAAGGATTGGATGAACGCCCGATTGCGACGGTCCGCTTGCCAGCCGGGTCTCCATGGGAATTGGGTGCCAGCCTCTGAAATGACCCGCTAATAGCATTGGAAATGTAATCTTGGTGATTTAAAGCTCGGGTCATAGGCACCAGTTAGTATAGGCGCTGTTGAAGCGCTTATAACGTGTATTAGAAATAGACAAGTGACAGGGTCCAGCTTGTCTTTTTTTTTGCATAAGGCGCCACCAAAATGAAAGGGCTGCATTTGTATACATTGATAATGATACGCTGTGTTTTTTGAGTTATAGTGGAAGTTGTGGGATTGCTTTAAATGGAGGTGATCGCCTTGGCTGGCAAGCGGTTCGCTAATTGAATCAAGTACTGGTTAAAACTAGGGTGAAAGAACTAGAGCAATATACCCAAAACACTTGAGATTTAGGCCTCATGAGCACGCCCCTAAGTGCCCTTGGCGGTGTTGCTCTGCCTTAAATAGAATGGGCTATTGTGCGTTGTCGCGCCTTGCCAAGAACAAAAATTGGCGCACTCCTAACACCTAAATCTCAAACGCTTTGGGTATAGATAGAAAGCGGGACGATCGGTATCAAACCTTAGGTTTGAATCTGGTCATAGTAATTTATATAAAATAATAGATTGAAGAGCTATGTATGACAAAAAATAGGTTGATAAATGTATCTTTATTGAGCGTCCTCGTTGGCCTGCACACGCAGGCAATGGCTCAGGATTCAGATGATGACTCGTTTGCCGGGTTGGAAGAGGTCGTCGTTACTGCACAGCGAAAGTCCGAAAACGTTCAGGATGCAGCAATACCAATCAGCGTTGCAACGGCTGCCGATTTGCAGCGAGCTGGTGCTGTCGACACCTCGGCTTTAAATAATATTGCCCCAGCAATATCTGTTATTCCTTCCGGTGGTTCACTTAATTCGTATATTGTTCGAGGCGTCGGTAACCTGTCGACGCAGGCTTATACCGATGGTGCTGTCGCGATCAATGTCGATGAGGTTTATATCGGCCGCAGCAGTTCTACTACGGGTTCTTTTCTTGATCTTGAGCGTGTTGAGGTTCTTAAAGGTCCTCAAGGCACTCTTTATGGTCGAAATGCTACTGGTGGTGCGGTAAATATTATTCCCCAAAAACCTATCCTTGGAGAAACCAGCGGCTATATCAATGCTAGCCTTGGAAACTATGAATCCTACAAAGCCGAAGGTGCTGTTAACTTTTCAGTTTCTGATACAACAGCGGTTCGTTTCGCCGCCACCGCCGTTGGCGACGATGGCTACAACGACGATGGCAGTTATCAAAAAGAAGATTTTGCCTTACGTGCTCAAATTTTTAGCGAGATAAATGACAGTGCCAGTGTGCGACTCGCCGTAGATTATGCAGAAACAAATGGCACTGGTGTAGCTGGTATTCCTGAAGGTACATATTCATTTGTCCCGCCAGAAATACCTGATGGCGAGGGTGGTTTTATTCCCATACCAGCTCCGAGCGGTCCGCTAGATTCTGGGCAGTACGCCTTCACCCCAGCTCCTGCAGGAGCGAGCGATCCTCGCGGAGGTTTTTTGACTGATGCGGCGCAAAGTTATTTGTCAACGCTTGAGATGGGCCCTTCATTTACCACTCAAGATGGAAACGAAAGTGACTATGGCCAAAACAATGTTTTTATGGGCTTTAATGCAGAAATAAATATTGAAACTGCCTTGGGTGAACTCGTTATCATTCCAGCCTTTCGCAAAAGTACCTTCGATGAAACATCGCTAGGGCCCGGTTTTAAATTACTTTCAACGGATGATGAATCAGAGCAGTCTAGCTTTGAAATGCGTTTATCCAATTCTTCGGGGCCGGTAGATTGGATTTTGGGTGCCTACTATTTCGACGAAGATATTAGCGGCTTTTTTGCGCCTAGCCAGTTTACGCTAGCGTCTCATCAAAACTATGAAACTGGGACAGAGTCCGAGGCCTTGTTTGGTAGGGCGACATTTAATTTAACCCATGCATTTCGACTTGTTGCCGGTGTGCGGTATACCAATGATGACAAGTATTTTGACGGGACTTCAAATGTTATCGCAAATATTTGTTTCAATGACCCAGTCCCTCCTAGCCCAACGCCTAGTTGTGCCGGTGGGCCAAATATTCCTGCCGCATTGTTGCTTGAGGACGTTTTGGCCGAAATAGCTAGCGACCCAACTCTGCTTCCTGGAGGACCTATTCCAGGAGCTCCTGCTGGATCACAACCCATTCCACCGGGCCTTTTGCCAACCGCTGGCGGCCCGCCCATTCCGTTTGGCAGTGTTGGAAACTTTCTCGTTATCACTCCTACGGTGATAAATACTCCGTCGCTTGCTTCTGAAGAAGTGACCTATCGATTTGCTGGTGCGCTTGATGTAGCTGAAGACAGTCTGCTCTATGCGAGCTACGAAACAGGCTATCGCTCTGGAGGCTTTTCGTTCGCTCTTGGCCGCGAAACCTATGAGCCGGAGTACCTTGATGCGATAACGGTTGGCTCCAAAAATCGTTTCTTTGATAACAGGCTTCAATTAAACGCAGAACTGTATCATTGGACCTATGAAGACCAGCAGGTATCTCATTTTGGTATTGATACAGCAGGTACGACAGTATTCGTAACCGAGAATATTGGTGAAACAAAGATTCAAGGTCTTGATTTGGATGTATTGTTCCAAGCTACGTCGTCAACTATAATTAAAGCGAGTATCCAATTCCTAGATACTAATCTTGATGACTTTAGTTATGATATTCCTGATCTGACGGGTCTTCCTCCTGTCACAGGTTGTGACTTCTCCGCAGGTTCAGACGCCAATGGACCAAACTTTACTCTTGATTGTTCTGATCGCAATGCTCTATTTTCACCCGAGTGGTCTGTTAATGCTGGTATAGAGCAAGATATCAGTTTCTCGGATTTTGTGCTGACCTTAACCGGTGATGCTCGTTACCGTGATGAGCAAGTGATTGGTTACGATTACTTGCCTACTAACATTGAAGACTCCTACGTTATGTTTGATGTTTCTGCGACGCTTCGTCCTGAAGATGGGAACTGGCATCTTTCGCTTTATGGTAACAATGTCACCGACGAAGAAGTTCGCGCGCAAAACTTTTATGTTGGGTCCGTTGGCGGTTTGAGTTCAAGTTGGTACGCACCTCCGGCGACTTACGGTGTGCGCTTTGGCCTTGAGTTTTAAGGAATAATTTGTTGGATAGTAAAGGCCTCAATATCTATTGAGGCCTTTTTTTATTTCCTCTTTCAGTGAATCTCTCTTTTTTCTATTCTTATACTGGCTAGTTTAGCTGCTTATTTCCTAATCATTTTTGTGTCAATAATCGAAGAAATCTTAGTCTTGGATAAAGGCATTGTCGAATAATCCTAAATAAATCAGTTGGATCGTAGCGAGGGCGTTCAAGGGGCTGAAATTAGAGTGAATTTTTTAACTTTTGAGGCAAATTCGTAGTCACTCTACGGGTTATCTACATGGAGGTAGTGTATTTCCGAAAGTTTGCTGGGAGCAAACTCGGTGCAGCCGCACAATTGAAAAAACGCTTTAATTTCAGTTCATTGGGCGTCCGCAGTAGATCCAACTGATTACTTTAGGATGATGCCCAAAGCCAAACACAACGGATTGGCTTTGCTTTGTATACCTTGCGCTTTAAATATAAAACTGGCGCGGCCTTCCCCAAAATATAGATTAAAAGTCAGCGGAGATTGAGAGGACGATTGAGAGAGCGATTGAAAGGAAGCGAGAAAAAAACGGTGCGATATACCCGAAGCATTAAAAATTTAAATGTTAGGAATACATCAATTTGTGTTTTTAGCAAGGCGGCATTCACAGGCACATGCTAATAAGCACTAAACCTTAATTGCTAAGGGTGAATGACACTTAATTTAGTTGCAGCACTGGGGATGCTCTGCGTATTGTTCAGGCAGCTGAAGCCTTAGCTTCTGCAAGACTTGCATCTAAAAAGTTTCTGGATTAATTCAGTGCCATTGCACTAGGGGTATATTATCTATTTTTAGGGTTCATCGATACGGTCGACAAACCACTTGGCCACTTCTCGCTGTATAGCCGCCAGTAGCTCTTTATTTTTACTGGCCAAAGTATTTTGTAACAGCTGCAACCTACCAGCAATTTTCGCCGTTTGTTTTTTTTCTTCCTTAGAACTGCTCAAATCAATAATTATTGCGCTTTGGGCCGCATGGCCCCGTTGAAACAATGTTTTTAGTAGCAAAACTTGCCGAGCAATCAGCAAGGTTAAGGTACTCTCATCTAAGCATATGTTTTGCTCTCCCTTTAATTTACCCAAAAAACTCCGGCCAAATTTTTTAGTTGCACTTAAACCGGCACCAACTGTTGCGCCGAGCAAAGTAGCCGCCCCCAAGCTCATGCCCGCAAAAACCAAATCCACCCCCACTCCCACTACGGCGCCGGTAGCTGCGGCAGATGCGGTATCTACACCAAAAATTTTGAGTGTTTCAGGGGCAAATAGATCGGCATTCCAATGGCCGTTCTTTACCGGCAAATGAATTAACTTTGCATCGGTATCAGAAAATTGCAGTAACATCAAAAGTTCTGCTAAGCACTTTTGCTCTTGTTCGCGTATATTTTCTTGCAGTGCATTACTTAACACCTCTACAGGCTGCCCTTTGGGTACGGCCATTACCGTGCTGGCAACCTGCACTAACATCCTAACCGTGATATCTATGCAGGCTGTTTTAATAAGCTGCCATTGTTGAGCACGCTCGGCGATAAAATCATCCAAATTTTTATGCTGCGGCTCCATCACTGTTTGCAACTTAGCGTACAAACGTTTTTCAGCTTCAAAATCGAAAGCAACGGTATCGAATTCGACTAAGGCATGCAGGCCCAAATTTGCCAAGGTGCTGCGCCATGTTTGTTGCTGACTTTCGTCACCACCAATAAAATTTAACACAGGTATAATGGGCCGCGCAGCCAAACTAAGGCACTTAAGTTCAAATAGGTACTTTTCCAATACTGGCTCACGACTGTCGACAACATACAAGATGGCATCGCAGGCCAGCGCCTGCCTTAAAACCTTAACTTCTTGCTCAAATTCCATGGCATATTCTGGCGTGTCGACAAACTCAACTAAGCCATTGCGGCCGTTGGCAAGGCCTGAGCTTAAAGCACTTACAGACTCGTAGAGCGCGCTAGAATCCTCCAGCCCGGGAGTGTCTCTCAATTCAATACAAAAACCCGTGTTACTGGTAATTTTTGCCGCTTCAACGTGACGAGTTGTCCCAGAAATATTGGCCACCTCACCAAATGATGAGTCGCGCAATAAGGTGCGAACCAAGGAGGTTTTACCTGTATTGGTATGGCCAACAATACTCAGCAATACATGCTTGTTGTTATTATTGTTATTGCTGCTGTTGCTGTTGTTCACTAATAGTTTCCAATAATACGCAATGTTTTTTAACAATCCCTAGCTGATTGGCAGTATCTTGCCAGGGGAAAAAATGCTTGGCACACGGTTGTGTATTTTGTGTAGCGGCTTGATCGATACAAACCAACCAATATACACCTTTAGCATTGCTAGAAACGAGGTTTTTCATCAGGCGGTTGGTCCCCCTATCCGGTGCTTTTTGTACATTCACAAAAAACAATATGGGGTTATTGATATTTTTTATTGCATCGACGGCTTGGTGCTGAGTGGTTTTATCAACAACATTAACCGACGGTTTCCGCGACAAGCCGTTCATTGCGCTTTGCGACAACTCCACACCTAAACAAAGTGCATTCTGAGGCAAGGTTTTGTGAGTAAAGGCATGTTCTGTTAGCCGGTTTTGGGCAATGGGGTGGGAATCGCTGTCTATAATTTCACTAGTCCGCCTATGCTGCTGCCAGTGTTGTTGCAGTTTTTGATAGTAAGTCGCGGTAAAATCTAAGTCGATTTTTTTTAGGGCCATGCGACGCAAGGCTGTGCATAGCAGCCACGATATTGCGCGAGGCAACACGCCGTAAAAAAACAAACAACCCAACAAAAAATACGCCCACGCCTTGCGCGTTTGACTCAGAACTTCCGCGCTTGCCCCCTGCTGACTGCTACTGACATCCACCAGCGTAGGCACCGGCCAATGCAGCCAAGCCATTGGCGCAGCTAAAGCTTTGGTCAAATAAATAAAGGCTGAATCACTCAGCAAAGTGGAACTCCAAATAAAATTATACTGCTTAGTGGCCAGCACCACTAAAAGCGTGCCCCCGCCACCAATTATGTAACACAGCCAACTTAAATGGGTAATGCTGCCTAAAAACCATCGCCCCTGTTTTTGCTGAAAATGCCAACTTAGCCACACTTGGCTGGCGCTGCGCACCGCGCATTGCTTTGCCGTGTAAGTGGTTAACCACTCTAACAACTGCTTGAAGATTCCGCCCAAAGGCCCCGAGGAAAATTGCCGGGAGGAGCGTTTTGGTAACAGAGTAACTAACAGCCAAATAAGAAAGGACAGTAAATTAAATCCCAATAATACAATTAGAATCCAAAAGATATTAAGGGTATTTTGGGAACCAGCAACTGCATTTAAAGTTGCGGCTGCACCACTCAAAAGCGCGATAATTATAACAACGCTCAT
>JAHQVY010000282.1 GCA_019634095.1 Cellvibrionaceae bacterium | reverse complement strand
TTGACTCTTATTACCAGCATCACGCCTAGTATTGCTAATGCCAGCAAAAAATACGGCAGTGTGAGATAAATCTGTGAGTCTCGGCAAGGAGGCCAAACCCTAAAGCCGGTAAACTAATGCGGTATAATATTCCGTGCGGTCCTTTACATTGAGCGGCAGGGGCTTCGCACTAGTTACACTAACGTTGCTAAAGTTTTGTATTCAGAAACTTTAGCAACGTTATCTACTGCGCCGCTCCGCGATTTTTCACGGCGAACATAAGTCACTTTTAGTGAAGTCGAAAAAATCGAGTACGGCTCTAGAAATGTCGCTTTAGGGCCAGCAAATAGGTTCTGAGCTAAAAATTTACACAAAATTAGGGTTTATACTTTATTCCATACATATACTGATCACAGATGCCGTACAGTAGAACAGTCATAAAGTAGAGCAGTCATAAAGTAGAACAGTCGTACAGTAGAACAAAAGCAAAAGCGCGGTCTCCGAGCTGGGAAAAATTTGGAAGACGCGCAAATTAAACAGCTCTGAATTAGAACTACCTGTTGTAAATAGTCTGTAAAGCTTAAGCCGCTGTGAATAATCGATAACTGGGAAAAGGGTGTTTGCAGGAACAACCTGTACCTAGTATGAGATTTGCCAGCTGTGTAGCATTTAGAAATCAAAAGCAGGCATCTCGAGTTTTTAAGTACCTATTAAGCGTCTATTAAGCACCTAGAAGTTACAGCTAATTAGAAGTTACAGCTAATTAGAACTTTAAAGCCTCGAGAGCTGAACCATTTCTGCTGCTAAAGGCTACACCCAAATACACAAACTCAGCGTAACCGGTGGCTTGTTTTTCCGGCATTGAACAGCGCTAATTTGATACTTGTCAAGCAAGTCAGCGCTATTTTAATTCACTCTCCGAATGTAATCCATGAAGATTTTTGTCGATACTCACGCTCATACTGTCGCCAGTACACACGCTTACAGTACTGTTCACGACTATTTTCAGCAGGCCAAACTCAAAGGTTTGCACATGTTTGGCATCACCGATCATGCCCCCGCAATGCCCGATGCACCCCACTTTTGGCATTTTGGCAATATGAAGGTGATTCCCCGTATTGTGAATGGCGTTGCCATGCTACGAGGTATTGAAGCCAATATACTGCCGGAAAACCCCGGTACAATTTGTTGTCATAGCGGGCTTCGCGACTTAGATATACCGCCTAATTTAGAGCCTTTTTTAGACTATGCCATTGCCAGTTTCCACGAGGCCGTTTTTCCACCATCGGACGATGTACAACGCAATACCCAGGCGATGATCCGCGCCATCGTCAGCGGCAAGTGCCAAATTGTAGGGCACCCTGGCAATCCTCGCTACCCTATTGATTGTGAGGAAGTCGTGCGTGCCGCCAAAGATAATAACGTCTTGATTGAAATCAATAACAGCTCATTTCAAATGTCGCGCGTGGGCAGCGAACCGTTTTGCTTGCGCTTAATGGAAACTGTGGATCGTTTGGATTGGAAGGTTGTTTTTGCCAGCGACTCTCACATTGCCACAACCATTGGCGATGTTTCACATTGCATTGAGAAAGCCGAGTCTATCGGTTTTCCAATCGAGCGAGTGGTTACCGCCACTGCCGGCGGTTTTTTGCGCTTTCTGGCTGAGCACGATAAGGATGTGAGCGTTGAGTTGGCGGATTGGCTCGATTATTTGGAAACTCGCAAATACGTCTGAGCCGTGGGCTTAGGGTTAAGTCCTGGGCTCGGTCCGCAAAGCACTACAGCAGATGAGACTTTAAGCCGTCAAAAATATCTAAAGCTCGAGCAAGATATTGGTCTTTTGGGTGATAGGTGCTATTGGTCTTCAGCAAAAAATCCCGTTCTAGCTGGTTAATCATTTTCTGGAGTCGCTTGGCGTGCAAGCCTGTCGAGTATTGCAGTGGGTCGGAAATTACGCCTGAAATTGCCGAGAAAAAAGCCAGTAGGGTGAGCGATACAAGGGTCGAGATGATCAAGGTACTGAGCTCGGGCTGGGGTGGGAACAGCTTGTAGTAAGCACTGCCTAAGGTTTGCCCAAAAATAAAGCTATCGATGGCCGCCTCTTTCACGGCGTAACCGGCAAATAAAAACCCGAGGCCAATGCCGCCTGGGGTGAACTTTTTAAATGCGAATGCACCGAGGGCGGTGGAGGCGGCAACGTTGGTAATATCTGCCGATGCCGTGCGCGTTACGTTGTACTGCTCCAGTGTTTCTTTCACCAGGGGCGCAAAGCGTCGATTGATCTCGCGGTGGTCTATATTTTTCGGCGTTTCTTGTTCAAAACGCTTTTCTAATTCTTCAATGATCACGTTAATAAACCTGTCTGCCTGCGAGTCTTCGCTGTCACGCTGCATTAATTCTCTGTAAATATGTTCGGACAAGCTTTTCTGTACTCGGGTGGTGAAACCGGCTGGCAAGTTTGTTAAATATGCTTGGGGTTTGTGCCAGTTAAATTTGCGAGCAGCGAGAAGTGCTAGGCGACAGATAAGGTAGATCGGCGCCCAAAATAGGTTGAGCGGAGCGCGGATTAAATCCCAGCCAAAGGCCGCTCGATTCAGCCGCCAACAACCTGGGTAGGCAAAGTAGCGCTTACAGAAAAATGGTATGCGCTGTCGACACTCAGCGAAATAGCGTGTGGCAGCTGCGTGTAAACACTGTTCTATATCGTTTTCAGTGATCAAGAATCTGGTCTTAGTTAAGTCGATGTCGACAAGTGGATTGGCGAGCCAGAAAATGATCGCAGAGGATAATTAACGCAGCGCCGACCACTGGGTTCGCCACTAAAGCTTGGACAATGTAAGCCAAAGCAGCGGCAGAGTCGATAGCTGAGCCCATGTTCTTTGCGTTATCCGCGCTCGGCAAGGCCTTCACAATGCATTTTTGTTGGTGAATTTTTTAGCGCTGAGACCTGGCCAAATTTGGTTCCAACAGCAGTGGTGATCGAAACCTGAAAACACCAAGGTCTCCCCGCCGTGATTGCCGATAAAAGATCGCGTTACCTTCGGAGGCACCTGTTTGTCTTGTTGGCCTATTAGATGTATACGACGCACATCCGCCCGCAGCGTCGCCAGCGTGTTGGGGTTAATGGAACCGCTTAAGGGCGAGTAGCCCATCAAATCTGACCACATTTCAATATCGAGGTTGGCGGCAATGCTAACCACAGTCTTTACAAGTGGCACGCGCTCCGCCACCAGGGTGGCTAGCACGCCGCCTCCGCTAAAGCCAATTATGGTGATGTTTTGCTTGCTGCGGTTCAATTTTTGAACGCCCTTGGCCATCACAGCGACAACCTCTTCCGAGTAGCGTCTGGAGGTCCACAGTGCCGGAGAGCAGGGGGCCTGTTGGCTTTTTCCGCGCAATAAATGATAGCAGGGGCGCCCCAGGTAGGCGGCTGGATTTGGATCCAAACTCATTAGCTGCAGCGCCACCGGGTTTCGCGGGCTGGGATCTGCGGCAATGAGCTGTTTATTTAACCAAGGGGAACCATCGCCGCTGAAATAAATATGCAATGTACGGCCGCTGGGTTTATCGGAGCGGTTGCGCACAACCCAGAGTTGAAAGGCATCCACTGCAAGGGTTTCGCCTCGCCATTGATGGTTTTTGAGGAGTTCTTGCGTAGGTGATGTGCAGGCTGAAAGCAGCAATAACAGGCTTAGCGTTATGAGTGCGCTGTAGCCGTGCCGAGCGCAGGATCTTAGCTGAGCGGATTTTCCGCATCGCGGATCTTGTACCTTTTCATTGCAGTAACCTAAAATCATGCAACCTTCTTAAACTAATGACGTAAACAGGTGGGTGTTGTTAAATAAAGCGATGTAAAATCAAGGTCATTAGGCCATTTTACCGGATTTAGCACTACCCGAATTTATCTAGAGGATAAACAGTTATGGGATTTCGAAAAAACATTTGCCACACGACCTGTTTGCTGATGTTGCCCGCATTGGTGATTTCTTGTAGCACCAACACCGCCGGTACCAAGCAAACGGCGGCTCAAGCCCAGCCGAGTCGGTCGCAAATAGAAAAAGCAAAGGTGGCGGAGTTGCAAGTGGTAGACTGCTTGCTACCGGGTCAGGTGCGCCGCCTTGGCAATACATCCTACATGACTCCCCGTCGCCCCACGCGCACCACTGCCTCAGACTGTCGCATCCGCGGGGGAGAATATGTGGAGTTTGATCGGGCCGATTATAAAACAGCGCTTAAGGTGTGGATGGCAGCCGCCGAGAGTGGCGATGCTGAAGCGCAGGTTAACGTCGGTGAGATTTTTGAGCGTGGTCTAGGCGGCAGCCCCAATTACGCCGCTGCGGTGATTTGGTATAAAAAAGCCTCAGAGCAGGGTAACTCCCGGGCGCAATTTAACTTGGGTACTCTTTATGAGCGTGGTTTGGGCGTAGAGAAAAGTCAATTAAAAGCGCTAAACCTATACCGTAAAGCGTGGGGCTTGCCGGAGGACGATGTGATTTATCAGTCTGCAGCTTACAAAGAGAGTCAGCAGCTAAGAGCGGAGTTAAAAAAACAGATCGACGAAAAGAACGGTCAAATTAACCTGCTGCAGCGGCAAATTCAAGATCTGCAAAATAAGATGAGCAGTCAAGCCGATACCAATCAAGAGGCTGCGGGTCAATTAAAGCTGGAGCTTACTCAGTTGCGAAATTGGGTAAACAAGCTTGAACAGGAGAAAAAATCCACTGAAACCCAATTTGAGACCTTGCCAGTATTTCGCGAACCCAAGCCGGTACGTGTGGCTGCAAAAAAATCAGATAGTGGCGCTGGCGATGCTAAAGATCTGCAGTTTGGAAAATATTATGCGCTTATTATCGGCAATCAAGAATACTCGAATCTAGAAAATTTGTTTTCACCACGACGCGATGCTACCGAGGTTGCTAATTTATTGGAAAGTAAGTATGGCTTTGCGGTGAAATCGCTGATCGATGCAAGTAATGTTGAAGTGATGCAGGCCATTAACGATTTAAACGACGAGCTTACCGAAAAGGACAACTTACTGGTATTTTATGCTGGGCACGGCAGCCGTATTCAAAGTGGTGAGCTCGAAGATGGCTACTGGCTGCCTGTCAATGCCGATGCTCCACCTACGGATACTTTTTGGGTGCCAAATGAATTTGTAACTCGACACCTCGCGCGACTCAAAGCCAAACGGGTATTGGTGGTGGCGGACTCGTGTTATTCCGGTTTGTTGTCTAGTGCACCGGGTTACTTATTTGTTGGCGAAGGCCAGCAATATACGGATGACTATATCCGCTACAAGTTACCTAAAAAATCCCGTTTATTGCTGGCTTCAGGTGGCGATAAGCCGGTGCTCGATAATGCCGGTGGCAATAACTCAGTATTCGCAAAAGCTTTCCTAGAGGAATTGCGTAAAAACGACAGCATTCTCTCCGGCCCTGAGCTATTTATTCGGATTCGCGATAAAGTTCGCGTCGGGTCACGCACTGTGGGTTATGAGCAGGAACCGGAGTTTAAGGCGATTAAAGGCGCGGGGCACGAAGTGGGAGATTTCTTTTTTGTGCCGGTGGCCAATTTAAAAGGATAGCTATTCGGGTACACTGCGGCGAATTTTCCTTGGCACTCGCTAAAATACGGGTATATTTAATTTATACTGTTCGTTAGTCTTGCTAAGTTTCTTTGCAATGCGTGACCACGTACAGATGAATGGCTCTTAATTTAGCTGCAGCCGCAGGGGTGGCCGGCGTATTATCCAGGCCGCTCAAGCCTTCCCTGGGCGCTATGCAAGCGTTCCCGACGCTTGAATGCCTGGAAAATACCCCAGCCATCCCCTTCCTATGACACTGGGTGAATTTGCATGGGTAAAATGCCTGGAAAAAGTTCTGCAAGCCTTGTATTTAAAGGTCTTCAGGCTTAATTAAGTGCCATTGAAGTATAAATAGCTATTATCCTAAATAAATCAGTTGGATCGTAGCGAGGGCGTTCAAGGGGCTGAAATGAGAGTGAATTTTTTAACTTTTGCGGTAAATTCGTAGTCACTCTACGGGTTATCTACAGGGATGTAGTGTATTTCCGTAAGTTTGCTGGGAGCAAACTTGGTGCAGCCGCAAAATTGAAAAAACGCTTTAATTTCAGTTCATTGGGCGTCCGCAGTAGATCCAACTGATTAATTTAGGATTATTTAAGGTGGATCAACTCTGCCAAGGGCCTTAAGGGACGTGCTCAAAAGGCCTAAACTCAATCT
>JAHQVY010000281.1 GCA_019634095.1 Cellvibrionaceae bacterium | reverse complement strand
GTCTGGCGCGGATGATTACCTGGTTAAACCTTTTCACGAAGAAGAATTGCGAGCAAGGGCCAATGCGCTGATTCGCCGCTCAACAGGTAATGCGTCACCCATTTTAGAGTTTGGGCCCATTGCTATTAATACCGCGGCAAAGCAAGTGAGTGTCAATAAGCAAATTCTCGAATTAACCAGTTATGAATATAACACCCTGGAATACTTAGCCTTACATGCCGGCGAGCCAATTTCAAAAACTGAGCTGACTGAGCACCTGTATCATCAAGACTACGAGAGAGATAGTAATGTTATCGAAGTCTTTATCGGTCGGCTACGTAAAAAGCTCGACCCAAATAATACATTAAAACCCATTAAAACCATGCGTGGCCAAGGTTACCGTTTTGAGCTGAATTCAAATTAAAATCGCATTCATTGCCGCGGCGCTTTTTTGCGCTGCGTTATTAAATTCATACCCGTTTTGGCTGAAGAACGACCGAGCTTGGTCCAACACGAATATTATATATTACGACCAGGCGCCTAATGGTTATTAAAAAAAATTCACTCGCTGCCCGGCATTTCTTGTCTTCCGCCGTATTATTGCCCATTTTGCTCGGTATTATTGCCTTGGGCCTGGATAAAGCGTTCGTTAGCAGCCAACTCAGCGACGAACAATCGGCACTGCAAACCCAAATCTATTTATTGATAGGCGCCGCAGAGCCCACTGACCATTCTCTAGCACTACCCGATGAGTTAACCGAACCCAGGTACAGCTTACCCAGTTCCGGATTATACGCAGCAGTGCAAAGTAAACAGGATATTGTGTGGCGCTCTAAATCCTTGCTACTCAACCCAGAAATCCCATCGCAAATACCCGCTAAAGCCCAGAAAACCGGCCAAGAGCAATTTGGCGAAGCCCGCATAGGCAACGGCGATTACTTCTACTTTTTTTTAGATACCGAATGGACCATCGACGACGAAGATCTGCACTTTCGGTTTATGGCAATCCATACAAGGGAAGAATTTAACCGAGAAATTGGCGCCTATCGCAAAACGCTTTGGTGGTGGCTGGGCGCACTGGCAATCACTCTGATTGCCGCGCAATTCCTACTAATTCGCTGGGGATTAGCTCCTCTGAAAACCTTGGCAGACGAATTAATGCGTTTCCAAGAAGGCGAAACGCGGCATCTTGAGGGCAACTATCCCGCCGAAATTTCCCCAGTCACAGAAAACCTCAACGCCGTTTTAGAAAGCGAAAAAAAACAAAGAGAACGGTACCGCAATACCCTTTCAGATCTCGCCCATAGCTTGAAAACGCCTTTAGCGATTGTACGCGGTGAAATTTCTGCAATAGATATGCAACTAAGAGATAGTAAATCGACGCAACAAATCAATCAACAAGTTAGCCGAATGGCAGATATTATTAACCACCAACTTAAACGCGCCACGCTAAAACGTACTCACGCCTTAAAAAATGTTATCGATATTCGCGCGGTTTGCCTGCGGCTTGCAGACGCACTCGAAAAAGTTTACGCCGAGAAAGGCGTAGACTTTAAATGCACTATCCCCGACGGCGTCACATTTATCGGTGAGGAAAGCGATGCCATGGAACTGTTTGGGAATTTAATTGAGAACGCGTTTAAGTATTGCAATAAACAAGTGGTAGTTGACGCTGAAGTAAAACAAGACTATTTTGAAACCTACATTGAAGACGACGGGCCAGGTGTTCCCGGCCACTTAACAACAGAAATTTTGCAACGCGGCGCGCGGGGCGACACCACAGCCCCCGGGCAGGGCATTGGCCTGGCGATTGCTGTAGACATCATCAGCAGTTACAGCGGCGGAATTAATGTCGACCGCGCCTTATTAGGTGGCGCACGCTTCACCATCAGCTTGCCATCGGCCAAATTTCAATCTAAAAATAGTAGAAATTTAACTTAACTTTCGCTATTTTTTAGATTTTAAAACAATTTACAAAGCAAATCCCCCTTAGTTGAGGTATAAAGCTAAGCTTGGCTCTAATGAAAACGTTAAACAAATGGGAACATACGTTTAGATAGGCATACTTATGGCTGAAGCTCTCACGTACATACACTCTCCGATAATGTCAAAAATTAGGCAGGCGCAATTTGTATTGGCCGTGGTTATTTTCGCGGTGCTTGTACTTATACCCAATCCTTCTGCGTTGGGGCTGTCGCAAAACGATTTTTTTCTGCACTTTATTGGCAACATGCTGCTTATTCTGTCAGCCTGGGTTGCCTGTATTGGCCGCTACGGACCTATTGTCCCACTTATTTTTGCAATTCCCTATTCTGTGGCACTGGAATTATCACAATTTCTTACGGCTTCCAGAACACCGCAACTGATCGATGTACTGGCAAACGTCGCGGGCCTGCTTACGGGCTTTATTATTGCACTCGTAATTCAGAAAATGCTTACTAAATCATTGAAAAAACACTAACCCACACCTCCCCGGTGACACAGCGAGCACGAGCGTAAAGGATGTATTGATCACTCCAGCTGCGGGTGTTTGCGTCGCAAGGATTGCGACTGCAACATCAATTCATTGGCCGCCACGCTGCTTTCTGCGCCACAACCAAAATTAACACGCTAATTTCGGACATTTAATATGCCCATAAAAAATGCTGCGGGTTAATCTGATGGCGGCTAATCGCAATTGACCGGGCGAATCTATACAAATTCAGCCATTACTTATTACCCGTTACATATGACACGGTTGAAGAATGCACCCCTGCTATTTCGGGCGCGCCGTACCCTCCATCCCTACAAGATCGCCATCGGCTCTCCCGCTGTTGGCGGTTTTGCAATAGGAAATGTCGTTTTTTACTGTGTTGCGTTTTTTTGCAGGCAGGGTCACTTAACTTGAGGAGGCGGCCGATACCGCTTCGCTCGCCTCTAGGGGTTGTTTACCAAAGGGCTTAACCACCAGCAGCAACTGCGGCAATAACAACAATGCTCCCATCAACGCTGCAAACATAGCCAATCCGGTAAGCAGCCCAAAGTAAATAGTGGGAATAAATTCGGAGAGCGTCATAATGGAAAATCCAAAAATTATAATAACCGAAGTGTAATACATCGCTCGCCCGATGGAGCCATGAGCGCGATGCATCGTGGCACGGTAGTCACCGTCCACCGCAATTTCTCGCCTAAAGCGGTGTATGTAGTGAATCGTGTTATCCACACCAATACCCACCGAGATCGCCGCTACCGTAATGGTCATCATATCCAGGGGAAGTCCAAAAATACCCATAGCGCCAAGAATAGACAGTGCCGCGAGAATATTGGGAATAATGGCCACCACGGCGACTAACAGCGAACGAAATAAGATCACGAACATAATTAATATGCCCAAAAAAACTAATCCGAGCGTAACAATTTGCGAATCGAATAAGCTCGCCAACATGTTATTGTAAAGAACCAACAAACCGGTAAAACGCACATCGCCGATATCCAAGTCACTGTGCTCAACAATGTGATTTTTTATTCTCTCCACCAATTCAGCGCGCTCCAAACCTGGGTGGGTATCGTGAATCCGCAAGCTGATTCGAGTCTGGTTTTGCTCGCTACGCAGAAATGGCGAGATCAGTGCGCGCTTCACTTCTTGCGGCAGCGCACGCTGCATAACCTCTAATTCAAAATTGTTTAAACTGCCGTTAATGTCTTTGCCAACTTTGTACAAAATCGCTAAAGATTGTACCTTGCCAATTTCAGGCTGGCTTTCCAAATAATCGTGCAACGCTTCAATCTGTTTTAAGCCGGCAACAGTCATCCAATAGCTAGCGGGTTCCCCCTGCGGAGCAGCAGCTGTATCCGCTGCGGCAAAAGGGTCGTCGCTAGCCTCATTACCGGAAGCGGAGAAAGGGTCAGAATCATCGAAAGCATCGGCGTCGGCGAAGGGATCGGACTCGGGAAAAGCGTCGTCTTCAGCGAAGGGGTCAGATTCGCCAAACCCATCGCTCTTATCATCGGACTCAATATTCAAAGCATCGTCGGCAATTGCAACTTCCTGTTGCCCTTGGGCGTTGATGATAATATCGAGAGAAGTGGTACCTCCCAAGTTTTTATCAATAACCGACAAACCGCGGTATATTTCTGTTGAAGAGTGGAAATAATCAATAAATTTATTTTCCACTTGCAAGCGAGAAATACCCCAGGCACTCACCACCGCCAGCGCAAGAGCAACGAGTAAAATGACATTGCCGGCACGGTCAACCACCTTGGCAAAATACTCCGTAATTGGCAGTTCAGTTTTGGCCCCATCTGCCTCTGGGATTTGTTCACGAGCAATCAACATTAGACTGGCAGGTAAAATAATAAACGCCAGCACCAAAGCCAAAACCAAGCCCATAGTCATCAACCAGCCAAAATCAATCACTGGCCGAATATCGCTCACTACGAGCGAGGCAAAAGCAACGACGGAGGTGAGCACAGTATATAGACAGGGCCTCGCCATATATTTCGCAGTAGCAACCGCCAACTCTTGCTGAGTCCAGTCCGGCTCGCTCTGTGCGAATTCTCGATATCGCACCACCAGATGAATAGTAATTGCCAGAGAAATAATCAATAACAGCGCAACGAAATTAGACGAGATCACCGTTAAGCGCCAATCTATCCAACTGACATAACCGAGCATTAGAAGCACAGCAGTCAAACACGTGATCATTGGAATGACCACAAATCGTAACTTTCGAAAAATAATTGCAAGCACCACCACCATAAACAATAGTACCGCCGCGCCAAACACCGCCAGATCGTTTTGGATAAACCTGATCATATCCGCAGTAATCATAGTTAGGCCGCCGACAAAAATTTCCGCGTCCGCGCGATAGACCTGCGCAATAGCGCGAATTTCGGCAACCCGCGCATGATTGCGCGCCGCGGCTCGCGTGCGATAGTCCAAAAACTCTTTAGATACGCGCTTCAACTCCAGAGCTTCGGCCTCGGTAAGACCCGCAGTTTTCTGTTGGTAGCGCAAACTATCTCGCTGCTGAATCAAGTTAATAAACGTCTCGTCCACCCGAAGGTTGGCGAGCAATGCGGTAGTTTGCTGATCGGGACCAAGAATTAAGTCTTTATATACCGGACTGGTCATAAACTCCTTTTTGACCATGTCATAATCAACCCCCTCGGTGAGCAGAGTTCGCGGCTTTGCAACAATTTCAGTGAGAGTGAGTTTTGGGCTATAAAGTAGCGGTACATCCAGCATGCTAGTCACACTGACTATGCCCTCCACATCCAGTAAATCGGCCTTGAGGGACGACAAGGTATCGATAGACTTCTCGCTAAACAGCTCATCATTGGGACGAAAGGTAACTATCAAAAAATCACCACTTTGATAGCTCTTTATGGTTTCTCGAAAATAATCCAGGTCTTGATCACTTTCTAAGGTTAGCGAGTCCGAAGACGCGTCGAGTTTAAAATTTGGTAAACCAACCGCCGCCGCCAGGACCACTAACACAACAATTGCCAGAGTTATTTTGGGAAAAGTAGTAATGAGAAGTAAAAATTTTTCAAATAGCCGACTGAACATAACGAATTAGGGTGTTCCTCTGAGTAAGACAGCGAGATTAAAATTGATATTATCCTAAATTAATCAGTTGGATCGTAACGAGGGCGTTCAAGGGGCTGAAATTAGAGTGAATTTTTTAACTTTTGTGGCAAATTCATAGTCACTCTATGGGTGCAGCCACAAAATTGAAAAAAGGCTTTAATTTCAGTTCATTGGGCGTCCCCAGTAGGTTCAACTGATTAATTTAGGATTATGGAAGCAACACAGCATTGGAGGAGCCTGCTTCTAGTCCCGCTCAAATATCCGTAGTTGGAGGTTAAGCACCCAAGGCCGCAACCCTTAGCACTGCAGCCTTATGGCTTAAGGAGCAGGCATCTTTTTGCTCTTGGCCGGTGTTGCTCCGCCTTAATTAGAATGGCTTTTGCGCTGTCGCGTCTTGCCAAGAACCTTTCCTGATGCACTCCTAACACCTAAAACTCGAACGCTACGGGCATAACCAACCAGAGCTCGCTAAACTTATAACGCTGTGATCTTGTAAAACCGGCCCGAAAATATAACGCGCAGTAAAACGGCCCGAGCCCCGATGCTACCGCCGATTGAGTGAAAAAAGCGCCAAACACTGCGAGCGCTGCGCAAAGCACTCTAAACATAGCGCAAATTGATTCAGAAAACGACTATCTGATTGTCGCATAATGTTAATGCGCGCTTGGCACAATGGCTTACCATGGTCAGGAAAACACCAATAACCACCTTTGTAAGTCATACCGCCAAAACTAATACATTGAGTATTTCACACGCCAAGCAGCTTTCCACGTATAATAAGAGATACGGCAATCTTGGCGCGGCGGCATCTTATCCGTAACTACAATAGACTTCCAAGTTACCTTGCAAAATGTTGAAGATAAAGTTTACTGAAAACCAGCAACAGGCCTTTTGGGTGACGGAAAACATCTTTTCATTGGGAAGAAGACAAGACAACCACTTGGTGATTGAGCATTCATCGCTTTCTCCCAACCATGCCTGTTTTATTCGTGAGGACGGAGGTTTTACCCTCCAAGACATGAATAGCATTAAAGGTACTTACATTAATAATAAATTAATTTCCAAAACACCCGTAAGCTATGGCGATAAGATTCTACTTGGCGAGGTCTCACTCGAGGTTATCGACCCTTTTGCGGAACTGAACCAAGCGAGCAGCCATCAGTGGTCGCTGATCGCCGATTCCGGCTGGCTTTCCGGCCAAGAATTCCCCCTAGCATTGGCGCGCAATGTACCCATTACCATTGGCCGAGGCAAGCGCTGCGATTTAATTTTCCCCAGTACACACTTGTCGCGGGTTCACGCACAAATCACTCCCGGCCGCGAGGGCTTAATACTCGAGGACTTAAACTCAGTTAACGGAACCCACTTAAACGGGGAAAAAATAGTAAAAGCGAAACTGTCCCCCGGTGACAGAATCCAGCTAGATACCTATAGCTTTATCTTATTCGGGCCCGGAATCGACCTGTTAGCGGCGGCCAACAAATGCTTCGACAACCCCGAAGAGCCTTCACAAAGTAGGCCAATACCCCCCACGGGTAAACAGAAATCATGGAAGACTCGCTCAACCTCCCCGGGTAATCGCGAGGAGCCCAGCTACGAAGAAAAACCTTTCCCCTGGACCTTAGAACTGATTGTATTAACCCTATTTGCCGCCACCGTTATCTATTTGCTTATGGGATAGATAGCCGGGCAGAGCGCCTCAGTCTGCCCAGCGCCGCAGCAGGTTATGTTCGATGCGCAGATGATCCAGTACCCGAGCAACCACAAATTTAACCAAATCATCGATTGATTGCGGGTTGAGATAAAAACCTGGGCTGGCGGGCATCACGGTGACGCCCAAGCGCGACAGTGCCAACATATTTTGCAAATGTATTTCGGAAAGCGGCATTTCCCGGGGCACCACAATCAATTGCCGCCGCTCTTTAATCGCCACATCGGCTGCCCGCTCGATCAAATTTTTGCTGGCCCCGCTGGCAATAGCCGACAAGGTGCTGCCACTGGCTGGACAAATCACCATGCTGTCTGGGGCATTGGAACCGGAAGCCACCGGCGAAAACCAGTCGTTTTTGTCAAACATACTCAGATGACCGGGCGGGGCACCACTCAATTGCTCAAAAAAAGCCTGTTGCTGAGAAACGCCATCCGGCAAGCGCAATTCAGTTTCCGTATTGATCACCACCTCTGCCGCCGATGAAAGCAATAAATAGACGCGGCACTGAGCCGCCACCAAGCATTTCAGCAGCTCTAAACCATAAACCGCACCGGAGGCACCAGTAATAGCGAGAGCAATACGTTTAGTCATAGCGAATCCTCTTGCAAACCGGCAATTATACGCTGATGTATCCCAGAAAACCCGCCGTTGCTCATAATCACCAAATGAACCGGCGCTTGGCCAGGCAGTTCACGCAGAATCAACTGCACTAAAGTGTCAATGTTATCGCACACCAAAGCGGTTTCTGCGGGTAAAAAATCCCGCAGATTGCCATGACTACCCGGCGCTTCAAACCAATAGCTTTTATCGGCTTCGGCAATCGCCGCTTTGAGCCGCGTGTTGAATATTCCTTGGCGCATACTGTTAGAACGAGGTTCCACCAACGCGAAGATTAAATCACCACCAACCTTGGCACGCAAACCCTTCAGCGTCGAATCAATGGCAGTGGGATGGTGGGCAAAGTCATCGTAAACCGACACTTCACCCACCCGAGCCAGCAGCTCCATACGGCGTTTCACGCCTCTAAATTCCCCCAATGCTCGACAAGCCGTCGCCGGCAAGACTCCCACATGATGAGCGGCGGCAATGGCTGCCAGGGCATTATTGACATTGTGCTCACCGTGCACATCCCACTCCACCAGACCGACCTCCGCGCCCTGGCGCAGCAGTTTGAAACGGCTGCCGTCCTCGCAAACGAGCGAGGCTTGCCAACCCTGAATATGGCCGAGAGGGTCGGTCTCACTCCAGCAGCCACGCTCAATGACGGCTTGAATCGACTCACAATGTCCAGGATAGATGACTTTACCGACCCGCGGAACGGTGCGCAGAAGATGGTGGAATTGTGTTTGTATCGCTGCTAAATCGGCAAAAATATCCGCGTGGTCAAACTCCAGGTTGTTAATCACCAGGGTTTTCGCTTGGTAGTGTACAAATTTGGAACGCTTATCAAAGAACGCGGTGTCGTACTCATCGGCTTCAATCACAAAAAAACCCGAATCGGTTAAGCGCGCCGATGTGGGCAAATTTGCCGGCACCCCGCCAATCAAAAAGCTCGGATGGTAACCCGCATACTCCAGAATCCACGCGAGCATCGACGATGTCGTGGTCTTACCGTGGGTACCTGATACCGCCAGCACCCACTTATCGACCAGTACATGGTCCGCGAGCCACTGCGGCCCGGATACAAAGGGCAGACCACGATCGAGAATTCCCTCCATCAGAGGGTTGCCGCGAGCAACCACATTGCCAATCACAAACACGTCTGGCGCTAGGGCCAATTGCTCAGGGCCAAAACCCTCGATCAGCTCAATCCCCGCCGCTTCTAGCTGTGTACTCATCGGCGGATAAACGTTGTTATCGCAGCCCGTAACACGGCAACCTGCCGCTTTGGCCAGTTGAGCGAGTGACCCCATAAAGGTTCCACACACTCCCAGAATATGAATATGCATGCTTTTTATGCGCTACCTAAAGTATTTACCATGTGTGCTTATCAACGGCCATGGATGGTACGCGACACAGTTGAAAGGTCAAGGGATGAGCCCAGTGGCTTGCTATCCGCGCGAGTCCACCAAACACACAGCCCAACCTCCACCGAGCGGGGGTCGGCAAATACACCGCCAATCTTTAGACAGCAAAACGCTGCTGGCAATACATATAGAATAGGGAGCTTTCCTCCAGATGACTCAGCGGTTGCAGAGCACAACAAGACAATTGACACCAATGCTCAAATTTAGTCTCATTTGCCGAAGGTTAAGCGCTGTGGCGCTGTGCTACAATCGGGCTCAATTTGCGATTAACACGTTCGTCATCTTATTGCGCGCTCTTATTTATCGCCCAGTTAAGCTTGCTTCGTTAGCGTTAACTATAGGTTTTTCGAGTTGACATAACGCCAAAAATTCTGTTTTTCAACCCACTAACGCCAGAACTGCAAATTACACTGGAGATAAATCTGACCTGTTGCTCGCATACAGCGAATAGAAGGAATAAGAAAAAGGGAAGTGACAAGAAACGTTGCAACCTTTCAGTTCAGGACACTTAACGTAGGCGGTTGCGAATGTTATCGGTGACAAACTTCACAGCCTTGTGTAACGTAAAACAGGATCATAAAAATAGTTACGCTGCAAAGTAAAACACCGCATTTGCAAAATGTACTGGTGAATTTACGGGCTAGGATTTTCCGCTCAGCACATCCACCAAAGCATGTTTTTAGCAATACACATTGAAATCAATTTTAGTCATTAGGATTTAAT
>JAHQVY010000280.1 GCA_019634095.1 Cellvibrionaceae bacterium | reverse complement strand
GCCTTAAGGGACGTGCTCAAAAGGCCTAAACTCAATCTACGGGTATATTCATAAGGACGTGAGACGCTCCTCTAGTCAGTCACACAGGTCCAGTTAAATGACCCCTATCAATTTTTTTATTCGCAATGCTTTGTTAACCCCCTATTCTGCAGCGGGTTGTGATTCCCTAGAAAGCGCGCTGCCCCCACCTTTAGCTACCAGCGATGCTAACCAGCAGCGTTGCTCGCAACGACGAGCGCCACCGCATGCGGTGGCGAAAGCGATCGCGAATGGCTCAGCCTTGCGCAACAAGTGCCTGTGGCCAGTGGCGTTTGCGGGTATTTTTGCCACCAACGTTAGCGACGCGAATCTTTTAAATCTGCAGGGACTTTACGCTACCGATTTAGAAGAGACTACCGCCATCACGGTGCAGAGAAATTATCAAGCTTTGCGTGCTATAGGCTGTTCAGATGAACAGGCGGGGGGGACTGAAAGTTGCGCCGGCGAAGTTTTTCAAACATTTCGGGTTGTTCGCAGGTTGGTGCATACCGCCAACGATTTAACGCCAGAGAGCGATGGGCCAACTCAATTTAGTATGCGCTTGGATCTCGACTTGTTGAGTGAAGCGCTGCGCTGGGTGGCCGCAGAAGAGCATATTGAGCAGGGTGATATGAGCAGCGAATTTGTCGAGGGACAGTTCACGGGCTTAGTGGGGCGGATCAACGCTTTGCGTTTTGGAGCGTCGGGTTTCAGCTTGAGCGGCATTCAATATTCCAACCCCAACCCGTCAGAACAACCCATTATTTGGGGCGGAGCGGCGGGCGATGCGGGCGCGAGCTTTAGTCGTCTGTCAGGGTTTTTAAATGCTCAGCTCAGTTCGGGTAGCCAAGACCCCAGCGGTTTGGAGGACGCGTTTGATTTTACGGGTATCCAATTGAACGGAGGCCTGGACTACCGCTTAAATGACCGCTGGGTGGTGGGGGCGACCTTGGGTTATGCCGATCAGGGCATTGACTTTGACCGCAGTAAAAGTGTGGCTGACGGTGAGATTGACACCAATGGATTTAGCATTATGCCCTTCGTGCTTTACAATTCAGACACAGTGTTTGGCAGCGTTTCAGTGGGTTGGCAAAGCATTACTCTGGATTCCGATCGCGTTATTCGCTACGCCTCGGCTAACCCTGCTGTGGAGAGCACCGATACCCGGGCGCTGTCTTCCACAGATGCCACTAATATCTCGCTCTACTCTACCTTGGGTTACTCCTTTCGCGCCGGTGCCTGGTCCTTTGAGCCCTATGGTGAATATCGGTTTATGGATATCAGTATTGACGGTTTTAGCGAATCAGATATTGCAAATCAATCGCATAGTTTGGCAGTCAGCGATCAAAGCGTTGCATCCAGTGAGCTGGCTTTTGGGGTGAGCGTGCAGTATGTGTTAACGCCCTCGTTCGGCGTTGTAGTGCCGTTTTTTGATATGCAAGTTCGCAAGGAGCTGGAGGATGAAACGCAAGTAGTGACGGCAAGATATGCCGGTGTCGATACCGGTGAGTCCTTTCGATTTTCTGGCAACCAAGTGGATAGCCAATATTTTGTCTATACCCTCGGTATCTCTTCCGTTGTGCAAGGTGGCAGTCAAAGCCGTGCTAATGGCGTTTCCAGCGGCGGTTTGAGTGTATTTGCTAATTTTAAATCTTATGTTGGCATCGACGATTTTAGTCATCACGTTGTTGCAGCCGGTTTGCGTTATGAATTTTAAGCCGTTTGAGGTTTTGGATAACTGCGATTTGCGATAAGGCTGCGATCTGGGGATCGGCATATGTTGCTTATTGGTTAGCTCATCAGGTTTGTTTCTCGCGCTCGATAAATAACGGCTTTGAGTACTGCGGTTTTTTTTTTGCCGATATGAAAGAGCCAATGAAGAAAATGTTTTTTTACAATGAAGCGCATTCGCAATGGCGTTTAAAAGGTAAATAAATTGGTAATTTCTTGCTGTTGAGTAAATTTTGTAACTATTATATTGGTAGTGGCGCACATTTGTTTGGTGCCAATAATACGTAATTTTTTTGCTTTTTTCCTTTCTTATGCTTGATAGTTAAGGGTTTGCAAGGAATTTTCACCGAAAAGGCTTTTAAAATCAAGGTGGTTATTATTGGCTTGGTCAGCTTTTTCTACTTTTGCTGAGTGTGAAGAGTGTTGCGCAGTGAAGCCATTTTATGAGGTGCTTTTATTATGAATGTGGTTTTAAGATTAATAACAAAAATAAAACATAAGTCATTTTTATATAAGCCTTATTTGCAAACAGATACTTCATTGCGGCGATTATCCGCGAAGAATGCTGAGTGGTCCTTGTGTCGAGTGCCGCTGGTGCTCGTGTTTTGCCTAATGGTAAATCAAGCGGTGATCGCCAGTGAGCTAACGCTAAACGGTGCCGCCTATTTTACTAACCAGAAGCGCAACTATTATGTTGGTGGCTTGTATTTAGCGGCTGCTAGCTCAAATGCCGAGGAAATTCTGGCGAGTGGCGCCGATAAACGCATGCAGCTTGTTGTGGTTAAAGATCGCTGGTCTAAAACAAGTTGGAAAAACTATTGGCGAGAAAGAATTGCCGTGAATCACAACAGCGATATTCAAGATAAAAAAGTGATTGACGCGCTCAACTACTTCACCACCTTCGTTAGAGGCGATTTCGAACGAGGCGACGAAGTGGTTATAGAGTACAAGGCAAATGAAACGCGAATATTTTTAAATGATGCGCTAGTGACTTCTTCCAGCGGCGTTAGTCTTTTTAACTACTTGTTGCGCACTTGGATTGGCGACGTGCCGCCATCGCTGGCTTTTCGTAAGAGTATTTTACAGGGCAGTAATTCGTCCACATGGGATGACGATCGCGAGATGTTGATCGGTTATGATTATCCGGTGAATAGGAAGAATATCTACAACGAGTGGAAAAGCAAATACGCGCAACTCGCGCAGAACAAAAAAGCGGCGGCAGAGAAACGCAAGGCTTTGATAGCAAAGCGCCAAGCCGAAATCATCGCGGAGAGAAAGCGTCGAGAAATGGCCCTTCAAAAGGCTAAATTGGAAACTGAAAAGCTGCAATTGGCGCTGTCAAAACAAAAGGAAAGCCAGCGAAGTGACGAAGAGCGATTGAAAATTGAACGGGAAAAGCAGCGCCAAATTAAGCTTCAGCAGCGAAAAGAGGCTGAAATATATTATAAAGATTCACTGCAATGGCAAATTCAAAAGTTAGTTAAAAAGTTTGTTAGCTATCCGTTGTGGGCGAAAAAATTTGGCGAGGAAGGCCTGGTTAGCGTGGCCCTTAGAGTGGATAAATCAGGTAAAATTGTCAATAAGAAATTACTGACAAAGGAGATTGACCGCAAGCTGGTCTCCGAGGTCATGTCTGCGATAAAACGCAGTGTGAAGAAGACGAAAATTCATGCAGAATCTGATGTTGCAGCATGGGATTTAAAAGTGGATTATTTATTTGCGCTAGATGGTTCGAAGCTACCTGAGTCGGATCCACCTCTCGTGCCTCCGCATCTTGCAAGGGGTGCCGAACAAGTGGCATCGGGTGACGATTTAATGCAATTCAAAGATGAAGTGGCCAAGGCCATTCAAAAGAAAATTAGGGATACCCCAGCACTGCGGGTGCATCGTTTGTCGAGAGACATTCTGATACGCGCGAAGGTCGGCACCGATGGAGAGTTGAAATCTTTTGAATTCCTAAAGAAAACGCGTAACGCCATTTTAAATCATGCCATCGAGCGCTCCATTCGCGACGCTTCACCGTTTGATACTGTATACGCTGGCAGTCTGGCAAGTAATGAGGTTGACGTGGAAGTGCTCTATAAACGGCGATAGCCCCATGGCGCCGCGCGTCGGGTCAGTTACCGTTTTACAGGGCCCAGCGTGCGCCCAAGCTGAGCGCGGTTTTACCATCGTAGTATTCAAACATCAGATCACCGGAAACCCTTTTGTGCAGGGTATAACTGGTGCCTAAACCGATCCCTAGATCCCAATCATCTGCTGTTTCCGATAAATTTTCTCCAACCAGTGCAGTGCTCACGGTAAATTCGGTGTTGGTATAGGTGGGCATGGCAAATAGCTGGAGTTTTTCGGTGAGTTTGTATTGAATACGAGCGGCCAAGGAAAACAGACGATTTAATTCAATCTTCAGGTCTGTGCCAGTAATTGCAACCGTTTCACTCTTCAGTCCCCTGCCCAAACGCAGTTCTGGGACAACGGCGATTTTAGAAGTCAGTAAAAGTGTATGTCCCAAAGACAACGCAAGCCCCTGAACATCGGTCTCAAAATCTCCATCTTCGCTATTTAACTGAAATATTTGAGTGCCGCCCACCCACTGAGCTGAACTTACGATAGGCAGGTTCAGTAGTAACAGTGTTAACAGTATTTTATTGAACATCGCGTGTTCCTTGTGAATAATTGGAAAGGGTTTAACATTGTTGCCTGTACAAGACCGAAGAATATCTTTCTACGTTAATACGGCATATTCCGATGGAGCGGTATTAAACCTAAATTTTGTCAACGAATCTACTTTGCAAACCACTAACGAGCAACTTATCCCCTAGCGGTTGAGCAATAGTCTTCATGCACACCTCCGCAGGTTCTCTAAGGGTATTGCTCGGATTCGAATAGACCCTAGGGGAATGGCACTTAATTTAGCTGCAGCTCCCAGGATGGCCGACAATTGTACTGGCCGCTCAAGTTTTCCCTAGGCGCTATGCAAGCGTTCCCGATGCTATGCATTAAATACCCGGGCCATCGCTTACCAATAACGGTGAGCAAATAAATGGATGAATGGGCAAAATGCACGTCCCTTAGGTTCTGCAAGCTTTGTATCTAAAGTATCTAAAGTATCTAAAGGGTTTCTGGCTTAATTAAGTGCTATTGAACCCGCTTAATAGGTCCCTATCGGCTTGTCATTCATCCCTGCATAAAGCGTGGGGGTATCCTTACTTTCCCACCGGGTAGTACCTGTTTCGAAAACAGGGCGTCATCGCCATCTGAGTATTGTGCTGGGCATAGCGATGACTTCTCGGAAGGTTGGTCGCTTAAAGTAAAGCGGGTTAAGTTTGCTGCGAAGGCGGTTCCAAGTATCAATGCACCTGCTTTGCGTCACGCAGTTACTTGGCCTTTATTCACATACAATACTTAACCATGTGGGTAACAGCGAACAAGGGTTACTTTAAAATGATAAGTAGTTCCAGTTAAGTACTTTTGCTGATACAAATCTTCACTGGTTACCATTATCGTAATCGTAGTTTTTCAGCATCACAGTGGGTGACTGGCCTGTGCTACCCAATGTTGTTACCGCCTCGCCCTGCCCGGGGTAACCAGGTTTCAGTTGCTTAAGGTATTCATTAATGGTTCGTCGGGTTGTACTTTTAGGGCTGCAGTCTTCTAATTAAGCCGGAGCGCGTTATTTTGCGCCGGTTTAAGTGAATGTCGTTTGCTGCGCGTCAAGCAGGGTGGAATATACAGCGGTTCGCACAATTTGTAGGGCGCTACCTATTGTAACCAATTGGGAAAGCCAACGATTAATGCGTTTGAACGAGGAAGGCAATGGCAAAAAAAATTCGTACCTTATTAATGTTCGATGGCAAAGCAGAGGAGGCGATGGCGTTTTATGTGAGTTTATTT
>JAHQVY010000034.1 GCA_019634095.1 Cellvibrionaceae bacterium | reverse complement strand
GCAGAAACAACAGAGAATTCATAAGATTCTACAGAATCTGCAATTTGGCGCGATAAGTTGTATAGCTGCATACCAAATTAATCTAAGGTCCTTAGTCAACTAACAGTACTGCCAACTAAAAAGTCAATTAGTTCTGCACGACCAGCGTGTTTCAGTGTCGGGCTTTTTGGTTAGGAGCCCAGCGAGTTGTGGCTAATGCTAGTTCCAGTAGGTAGTCCGTAGAAAATAAAAATAACACTTTTTTCGGGCAAAAAAATGAATAAAGTTCCCTTGTTAAGTTGTGGTTTTGTTTGTTCAAAACTGGTTAGCGTCGTCGAGTGGTTTAGCTTTAAATGCTCTAAAGTGCCTCTCAGTGCCACCTTTTTCAAAAATATTTTGACTCGTTGCCCCCTACAGCATGTCTATGCGCGGATGGTTCTCCTGGCGCTACTCGGCCTTGCTCCCGCCTCGTTTGCAGCGGTTTGTGAATACGTCATAGCCGACAATTGGGGAGATGGTTACACCGCGACTGTGCGTATAACTAACGATGGCGACACGGCAATCGATGGTTGGCAAGTGTCCTGGGAGTATACGCAGGGGGCTGTGATGACAAACTATTGGAATGCAGATGTAACCGGATCTAACCCCCATACTGCCACATCACTGAATTGGAACTCGCGAATCGCGCCGGGCAGTTCGGTGGAATTTGGCTTGCAAGCCGATACCCTCGGTGCTGCGCCGCAAATTCCCGAGCTGAGCGGTGCGGTTTGCGACGGAGGTATTGTAACGCCGAGCCCAGGGCCTACCGCGACACCAGGGCCTACCGCGACACCAGGGCCCACTGCAACACCAGGGCCCACTGCAACACCAGGGCCCACTTCTACGCCCGATCCAGTGCTTCCGCCCCCGCTAGAACTGCAACCGGCCTACCCCAATCTGACCTTCACCCAGCCGCTGGGCTTAAAGCAGGCGCCTGGGGATAGCTCGCGGACCTTTGTGCTTGAGAAGGGCGGTGTGATTTACTGGGTCGACGCTAACGACAATAACACCAGCCAGAAAAATCCCTATATTGATCTCTCCGGGGTGGCAGATACCGCCGGCGAAGGAGGCGTACTGGGCTTGGCTTTTCACCCCAATTACCAAGCGAACAAGCAGGTGTTTATTTCGATGACGGTGCCATCGAGCAATCCAATGACCTCGGTGATTGCGCGCTTTCAAGAAAATGCCAATGGCACGCTGAACCCCGCTTCACGCAGCGATATCCTCACCCTGGAACAGCCTTACAGTAACCACAATGGCGGCAATATTGCCTTCAGCCCGGTAGACGGTTATTTGTATATCGCTTTTGGTGACGGTGGTTCAGCCAACGACCCGCAAAATAATAGCCAAGATACCAGTAACTGGCACGGAGCGATGTTGCGCATAGATGTGGATAGCGGATCGACCTACGGTGTTCCCAGTGATAACCCCTTTGTGAATAGTACGGTTCTGCCTGAAATATACGCTTACGGCTTGCGCAACCCCTGGCGCTGGAGCTTTGACAGCGCTAACGGCCAACTGTGGCTGGCGGACGTCGGTCAGGGAGATTTCGAAGAAATCAATATTATCGAAGCCGGCGGCAATTACGGCTGGCGCTGCTACGAGGGCTTTGCCGCGACTAATTTTGCTTGCAGCACCGCCGGGCCCTACGAAGAACCTGTGGCAACCTATGATCACAGTGAGGGTTTGTCCATTACTGGCGGCTATGTCTACCGTGGCTCCGACATGCCGGGAATGCGCGGAGTCTACGTTTTCGGTGACTATGTTTACGGCAAAATTTGGGGGTTGACCCAGCCCACCCCGGGTGTTTACGAGCGACACTTGCTGCTGGACACCGACCATTTGATCTCCTCTTTCGGCGAGCTCATTAACGGTGAGTTACTGGTGATTTCCTTTACCCGAGGCACGCTTCACCGGCTAGTGCAGGTGGGGGGGGTTACCCCGACTCCTACACCGCCGACTTCGACTCCTACCCCAACACCTACTCCGACGCCTTCCGCAACGCCCGGGCCGACAGACCCACCTGTGCCAACCACGCCGCCAAGCAACGGCAGCGTAAGCTGCGACGTAGCGGTTACAGGCGAGTGGGCGGGCAATTACCAATTGTCTGTCACGGTCACCAATGTCAGTAACCAGCAAGTGGACGCATGGTCGGTGGATTTAAATTTCAACGGGGCACCGGGCTTAACCAGCCATTGGAATGCCTCTATCACTGAGTCTGGCAATACGCTGGTGGCGCAGAATATCGAGTGGAACGGCGATTTAGCTCCCGGGCAAGATACCTCCTTTGGTCTGCAGGGCGAGTTCCAGGGGGGCAGTTTTGAAGCACCCTCTTGCAACCAGAGTGGCACCGGGCCATTGCCCGGCCTCAGTGGCGAGGAGCTTTATAGCAATCTGTGCTCCAATTGTCACGGCCCTGATGCTGGGGGGGCGCCGATCGGTATTCCGCTTAACACCGAGCGCAATATCGATACCATGAAAGCTTATGTGACCAGCAATATGCCGGCGGGCAACCCCGGGGCTTGCGATGCGGATTGTGCGGATAAAATTGTAGATTGGATAAGCGATACCTTTTGGGGGCGTACCCTGTCGTGCGAGGTTGACAGTGTTAATTACGGCGCGCGGCAATTGAAAATACTCACTCGCTCGCAGTACCAAAATAGCGTTGAAGATTTGCTGGGTATCGATTTTGATATCAGCCAAACCTTGGTGGCGGATGCCAAGGTGGGTTATTTCGTGAATAACGCGCACACTTCCGTGGTGTCGAGTGGCTACGATCAGTACTTAAATGCCGCAACGCAAATAGCTGAATGGTCGGCGCAGCGAGATTTCTCGCCAGCCATTAATTGCGGCGGGGCCTTTAACCAGAGTTGTGCACAGAACTTTGTCGCGCAATTTGCGCCGAAGGTGTTTCGGCGCCCACTCGATGCTGCCGAGGTGGCCACCTATACCTCCATGGCCAACGGTTCTCTCACCGAAGGCGATGTCAAAGCCGGTATCGAATTGGCGATGCGATCGTTGTTTTCCTCACCGCAGTTTATCTATCGTCACGAGTTGGGTGAACTCAATTCGAACAATACGGCGATCGATAGTGATGCCTACGAGCTGACGTCTTATGAGATGGCCACATGGCTCAGTTTTACCCTCGCCGGCACCACTCCCGATGACATCGCTTTGCAAAAAGCGGCCGCAGATGAATTGCGCAGTGAAGCGGCGATTCTCGCCGAAGCCGAGCGTTTGCTTAACAGCGATAAAGCGCGAGTGACCATGGGGGATTTTGTCAGCAACTGGCTGGATACGGAGCACCTGGAGAACTCCCCCAAAGACGCTGGCACTTGGCCGAATTTCGATAATCTGGTGCCGCATATGAAGCGGGAAATCAGAGAGTTCTTCGCCCATGTGATGCTCAACCCCAATGAGAGTTTCGCTTCCATTTACGACGCCGATTTCACCTTCGTGAATCAAACCCTGGCGCAACACTACGGCATTAACGGCGTGAGTGGCGATGCCATGGTTCGCGTAGACACCAGTGACCGCGGCGGTGTGCTGCGCAACGGCGCCTTTATGGCGCGCTGGGCGGAAGAGGTCGAAACCTCGCCTATTCGCCGCTCGGTGCGGGTACGGCGGCGTATGTTGTGTCAGAACCAACCTTCGCCTCCGGCCGGCATCGCCCTTGGGCGACAGCAGGCCTTGGAGGAGAATGCGGAAATTCTCAACGACCCGGCCACCACCAATCGTTTGAAATATCACACCATTACCAACACCGAACCCTGTGTCAATTGCCACCGGGAGTGGATCAACCCCCTCGGTTTTGGTATGGAAGATTTTGACCCGGTGGGCAATCCGCGGACGCAGGATTTAAACGGTAATCCCATCGATGCCAGCGGCCAGCTGTATGCCCCTGCAGCACTCAATGATAAAGAGACCTTTATTAATTTCGATGGCTCCAAGGGTTTAACCCGTTTATTGGTCACCTTGCCGGGCGCCCAAGAGTGTGTTGCTGAAAATATGTTCCGCTTTGTGGTGGGCGCGGGTACCGACGGTATCGATTTAAGCAACCCCCAGGGCAGGGAGCTGGATGATGTCGAGCGAGACGGCTATGCCTGTGAGGTGTTAGAGCTTACCCAAACCATGATGTCGCAGAGCCCGCGCGCCATGTTGCAGCGTCTGGGATTAATGGACGCCGTGCGCTACCGCAAGGCTTGGTCGCGCTAATTCGGCGCCACCCGGTTATCCGGTGGGCTGCCCGCCGGATACGCCTTGCAGCATACGCAGTTTTGGCAAACTCCCTGTAACGGCTGAGGTTAATTAGGGTGTTAAATAAGATTCAAACCGCTAAAGGTTTTAACAATGAAAATACGATATAAAAATAAATTCGATAAAAACCGTAGAGATTTTTTAAAAGTGCTAACCGGCGCTGGTATTTGCAAGGGCTTATACCAAGCCTCACCGCTGGTGGGCGGCATGATGTTGTCGCGGCTGGCCGAATCTCAGGCTGCTACCCCGAATAAGTCGGTGATTGTTTATGTGCCCAACGGTTGTATTCCAGATAACTGGTTTCCGGATGCCAATTTAAATAATTTTCCGGCAATGTCTGCACCTTACGCAGAGCTCGGGGTTCAGAATGAATGTCATTTTTTGCGGGATATGAGGCACCATAATGGCGGTCACGGTTTAATGCCGGTGCTCATGAACAACCGCTGGGACGGCGACAGCTTCGACGTTAATATCGCCCGCTGCATTGGCGAAAACACGGTTTTTCCCTACGTTAATTTGGGTGTGCACAGTAACGGCCACGGCACCATGACAAAAGAAAACGGCGTTGCGGTGCCGTTTGAAGATAACCCGTTCAACGCTTTCGAGCGCTTATTTGGCAATGGCTCCACGGCATCCGATCCGCGTTTTAATATCATCGATGCGCACAAAGATGCGCTGTCAGCCCTGGGCAACAAACTGGGCACTTATGAAAAGGAGCGCCTCGATTCCCACGTCACGGCTATTGAAGAGACTCAAAATCGTTTAATTGCTCTGGGAGAGGGTTTGTCCTGTTCTACGGGCAGTCCGCCCGCGCAATTCCCCCTCGAGCCGCAGACTTTCGAGCAGCAGGCAAAATTGCAAGCCGACATTATTGCGCTGGCGCTGCAGTGTAATCTGACTTCTTCATGTTCTTTGGGTTTGGGGAATCATCAGGGGGAATTCAGTATGCCCTACCTAAATTTCCAGGGTATCTATCACGCCTCGATTCACGGCGGCAACGGCGGTGATCCCACTTACCCGCATTTTAGTGAAACCCGCGCCCACTTGAGTAGTTTGTCGGCCTACCTAATTGACAGATTGCGTGTCAGCGGCCTGCTAGATACCACGATCTTTTGTGAAATTTCCGACATGGGCGATGGCGACGGTCATGGCAGTACCAAAATCCCCCTCATTATGGCCGGCGGTGGCGGCGTAATTCGCCGCGGCCTTTCCAATGCCGGCAGTGAGAATTACACCGTGCTCAATATGCTGCATACCTCGGCGGCTATTTTGGGGGCAGACCAACACCCCAGTTATCAGGGCTATGCCGACAACGTGGTTCCCGGCCTGATTGCGTAGTAGGAGAGGTTTCTGTGATTAGCTGGCCAGCCAGATTATCTGCTCGCGCCGCCGTCGACGTGGTGGCGATTTTATGCGTGCTCGGCTGTTTTAGCGCCTGTTCGCCGCGGCAGGCGAGCCCCGCAAAGCTCAATGATACTGGCATCACCTGGGGCGCCGATTACCCGAAAGGCAATCGGCGCAGTTGTCAGGGGGCAATCGTAGATGGTGGCGAGAGGTCTGGGATATCTGGGATAGATAACGCGGGAGATATCATTAGCTATCAAGATTGCAATCAGGGTTTAGACCGCCTGCAGCAAGAGCAAGGCTTGGATGGCCTGGCGCAATTCAAGTATTTGCGTTTCGATTATCGTGGCGCGACCTTAACCTCCGATTCTCAGATGCGCGCCGCTTGCGTATTCGATGAGGTGAGTGGCTTGCTGTGGGAGTTGAAACTATCCGCCGATGGCGTGGCGGGCAACCAGGGGATGCACGATAGTGACGATCTCTACACGTGGTATAACTCCAGTCCAAAAATTAATGGCGGGGCGATTGGTGATTGGAACAGCGATATGGCGCAGTGCACCGGCTATGTCAGAGGGCAGCCGACAACTTATTGCAATACCGAGGAATACCTCAACCGGATTAACCGCCAGGGTCTTTGCGGTGCACGCGATTGGCGCTTGCCGTCGCGTATTGAGCTGCAATCGTTAGTTCACTACGGTCGCACCGAGCCCGCCATTGATGTGGGATTTTTTCCAGCCACTCAAAATAAGTTTTATTGGAGTTTGTCACCGTTTGCGCAGCATAGTGGCAGCGCTTGGGCTGTGAATTTTCAGTTTGGTTATGCGGCACCAGTGCAACGTAACAATGCCCGCGCGTTACGCTTGGTAAGACAAGGGAGGCCCGATCGATGAAAGGTCTTTGCCGCCTATGTTTGACGCTGTGCGTGAGCGTTATGTTTAGTTCTATGGCTGGCGCACAGCAGAGCTGTTTGCCTGAAGCTGCACTCAGTACCGCGCCGATCACTCGTTTTGTCTCCGAGGGTACGGGCGCAGTTAAAGATCTTGCGACTAATTTAGTTTGGCGGGTTTGTCTGGAGGGGCAGGTCGGCGAGACCTGCTCGGGGGATGCGTTGCAGCTAAACTGGGCGCAAGCCTTAATGTACCCGCATCAACTTAATCGGGGTAAAAAGGCGCGGCAGCAGTGGCGCCTACCCAATATTCGGGAGCTAAATACCTTGGTGGAGTTGCGCTGTATTCGTCCGGCGATTAATCGCGAGGTGTTTAAAGGTGTTATCGACAACCAAGTGTGGACCTCATCGCCTTATCAGTTTTACACCCATTACGCTTGGTATGTGGATTTTCGATTGGGCGGGGCGAACTACGATGAACGCGTTAAAAATAAGTCGTTATTGCTGGTGAGAGGGGGAGGGCGTTGAGTTTGACATTTATGGTTGGCGCTTAAAGTGCTAAATTTTAAGTGTTAAATAAGGTACTAACAAAATTACTAAAGAAAAAGGGGGGGTAAAACCCCCCAAAGAAATCATGTTTGCGAAGACGCCCCACATAAAGAGGAACGGTAATCACGCTACTATCATATACTATATTGAGCTAAAGATTTACGTCCAATTTCTAAATAAATCGATGTACTGTCGAAAAATGTCGGCTTTAATGCTTTTGCGTCGCGAAACATATCCCACGCCAAGTGTGAGGTATTTCTTTGCTGTCTCATTAAATGTCATTAAGAAATGTTCGTCAGTCAGTTGGCGCCATAAGTACCGAGGGGCTTATAACAAAGTCGAGACTTTTGCGGCAGGGCTTTCGCGGGTGGGTGCCTACTCTGGCGTCGGCAAAATGCATTTTCGCCAACGCCAAACATCAATAGTCGCGTCCGTGCT
>JAHQVY010000279.1 GCA_019634095.1 Cellvibrionaceae bacterium | reverse complement strand
CAACTATTGGAAAGGGATGGCCGGGGTAATTTCCAGGCATTCAAGCGTCGGGAACGCTTGCATAGCGACCAGGGAAGGCCTGAGCGGCCTGGACAATGCGCCGGCCATCCCTGGGTGACGCTAAATTAAGTACCATTCGATCAGAGTCGTTCTATTTGATCCTTTTTACAACACCAGCGGCGGGGCTTAGATCAAGCCAAAACGGGAAGTTATTTCGTGCACTTTCCTTATCTCTGCTGCGGACGCCCAATGGAAAATCAATGAGTTGTTTCAAAATAGCTGACACGCTCAATTTAGGGCGCGCCAGCCTTGTTAGAAAGCGCGCTCAAAAGCGTATCGAGGACACTTTTGAGCTGAGCAAAATCAAGCGAAGCAGGCATGGAGCACAAAACAGATTCCGGAACAATAACCGCCTGTTGCTTTAACTTGCTAGCCTTTTTTGTCAAGGTAATTGACCACGCACGACCATCGTCTGCACAGACTGTTTTATTTAACCAGCCTGCGCTGACCATTCGCGCGATAAGTGGCGTAACCGTGCCGCTATCGAGGTGCAAACGTTCGGTAATATCGCGCAGACTCGGTCGAAAATGCGGTTGCTCGCTCTGCCATTGCCACATTGCCAGCAGCACCAAATACTGTGGATAGGTAATGCCCAATGTGTTTAGCGCGCTGCGGTACTGCCGCTGGATCGCACGGGACACCGCATACAGCCGAAAACAAATTTGATTATCCAGCGCCAGTAATTCATCGACAGGTGGTAGATTATTGTGCTCCATTAATTCAGGGCTTTTTGAAGCGCTTGCTTTAAGGCCGCGCCTTTGGCGTTAGGCGCAAAGCGTTCCAGCACCTCACCCTCTTTATTAACTAAAAATTTGGTAAAGTTCCATTTGATCATTTTTGAACCCAGGATACCCGGAGCTTGCTCTTTGAGGTATTTATACAAGGCAATCGCATCGTCGCCATTCACATCCACTTTGGAAAACATCGGAAAAGACACGCCGTAGTTCACTTGGCAGAAAGATTGAATATCTTGATTACTACCGGGTTCCTGACCGCCAAATTGATTGCAAGGAAACCCCAGTATCTCCAAACCTTCCGGTTGCAGCTCTTTATAAAGTGCCTCTAATTCTTCATATTGCGGTGTAAAACCACATTTGCTCGCCGTGTTAACAATTAACAAGGTTTTGCCGCGGTAGTCCTCGAGAGAAATATTTTTACCCTCGATTGTTTCCGCCGAAAAATCATAAATACGCTTGGTCATAGTGGACGATGCCTCCTAATAATTTATCTTGTGCACAAGACAATACTACAAAATTAACTTGTGCACAAGCTAATTTTGCGGTGCGCTATTCCACCTACATACCATTAACACGCAAACAAAACGCGTAGAATCTTATGTAGCCCCCGCCAGCAGCGGTGTAGAACCCGTTATTAACCTAAATTAAGAGCCGGCGGTAAACTGTCTCGCGCTGCGAAATGACAACAAGCTGAATAACTGGATTGCCGCATTCTGTGCAATGAACGTATTGCCCCAGTGCGCCACTGGGGTACAATTCGCGCTTTGTGTATCGACCATAAACGGACCCACCATGCCGCAAATTTCCGCCAGTGAACTGACCAGTTACCCCAAATATTGGGCCGAGTGTTTTGGCAGCGCGCCCTTCCTACCCATGTGCCGGGAAGAAATGGACGCGCTGGGCTGGGATAGCTGTGACATTATTATCGTCACAGGTGATGCTTATATTGATCACCCCAGCTTTGGCATGGCAGTTCTAGGCCGCCTACTGGAAGACCAAGGCTTTCGTGTCGGTATTATTGCGCAACCCGATTGGCGCAGCGATGCGGCGTTTAAAGCCCTCGGCAAACCCAATCTTTACTTTGGCGTCACCGCCGGCAATATGGATTCAATGATTAACCGCTACACTGCCGATTTAAAAATTCGCCGCGACGATGCCTACACACCGGGCGGCGAAGGAGGCCAGCGCCCCGACAGAGCCGTCACGGTGTATAGTCAACGCTGCAAACAAGCGTGGAAAGATGTGCCAGTGGTAATTGGGGGCATTGAGGCCAGCCTGCGGCGCATTGCACAATTTGATTATTGGAGCAATGAAGTTAAGCGCTCGGTACTTATCGATTCTACCGCCGACATCTTATTATATGGCAACGCAGAACGCGCTATTGTTGAACTGACTCATCGCCTTGCCAAAGGTGAACAAGTTCGAGAGATCCAAAATATTCGCGGCACTACCGTGCTAAGAAAACACGTTCCCGGCGGCTTTACCGAACTGGATTCCTCCCGTATCGACTGGCCCAGCCGCCGTGAAGCCATGCCCAATCCCTACGACTACAAACCCGAGCAGGAACCAGCCCAAGCGGGGCAAAAGCCCGCAGCTAACGAAGCCCAAGTGGTTCGCCTGGTACCCAGCCCACTGCGCAAATGGGAAAGCGAACTCAAACCGGAGCGCACCTGTATTCGCCTGCCCTCTTTTGAAAAAGTATCGAAAGATTCAGCACTCTACGCTCATACTTCTCGGGTGTTGCACCAAGAATCCAACCCCCACAACGCGCGCGCCTTGGTACAAAAACACGGCCATCGCGAAATTTGGGTTAACCCGCCCCCTATTCCGCTGAGCACTGAAGAAATGGACCATGTGTTCGGCCTCCCCTATGCGCGAGTGCCACACCCGAACTACCAGGGCGCAAAAATTCCCGCTTACGACATGATTAAAACGTCGATTAATATTATGCGCGGTTGTTTTGGCGGTTGTACCTTTTGCTCTATTACCGAACACGAAGGCCGAATTATTCAGAGCCGCTCCCACGAGAGTATCTTGGCGGAAATAGAAGAGATTCGCGACAAAGTACCCGGCTTCACCGGCGCAATCTCCGACCTCGGCGGCCCCACCTCCAATATGTACACCCTAAATTGCAAAGACCCAGAGATTCAGGCCTCTTGCCGCAAGTTGAGTTGCGTTTACCCCAGCATTTGTAAAAATTTAAACACCGACCACAGCCCCACTACCCAGCTGTATCGCAAAGCGCGCAGTGTCACAGGCGTGCATACCGTCGCCATCGCCTCTGGCCTGCGTTACGACCTCGCAGTGGAAGACCCCGAATATGTTAAAGAATTAGTCACCCATCACGTAGGGGGCTATTTAAAAATTGCACCGGAACACAGCGAACAAAACACTCTGGAAATGATGATGAAGCCAGGTATGGGCACTTACGACCGCTTCGCGGCCATGTTCGAAAAATATTCCAAGCAAGCCGGTAAAAAACAGTACTTAATTCCATATTTTATTGCCGGTCACCCGGGCTGCAGTGACGAGGACATGCTAAACCTCGCCCTGTGGCTAAAGAAAAATAATTTTAACGTCGACCAGGTACAAACCTTTTACCCCTCGCCAATGTCTCTGGCCACGGCAATGTACCACTCGGATCGTAACCCCTTAAAGCCAGTGTCGTACAAATCGAAGAAAGTTTTTACCCCGAAAAATAGCCAACAGCGGAGTACGCAAAAAGCCCTACTGCGTTATCACGATCCAAAAAATTGGCCACAGCTTAGAAAAATTTTGCGCAGCATGGGGCGCGACAATTTAATCGGCGACTCACCGCAACACCTGATTCCCAGCGAAGCGCGAGAACTGCGTTTAAAAAGCTCAGAGCGGCGCAAGGGCAGAGTTGCACGAGGAGATAAAAGGAATCACGGTTTACCGAAAAAGCGAAAAAAGTAACGCGCAAAAAACACCATTGTGACCGAATGGCATTTAATTTAGCTGCATCTTCAGGAATGGCTGGCGCATTGTCCAGGCCGCTCAAACCTTCCCTGGGTTAAGCAAGTGAGGCCATCACCACGAGCTTTCACATCAGAAACGTCGCATCCATATCGGGCAAATAGGCGCTGCTGGCTTTATCCGCTAAATCTAAACCAGCAGCCAGCTCGCGCAGATAGCCTTCAGCGCTGATATCGCCCCGATCGAGAGTCAGCCAGGAAAGCATATAAATCAGTAACGCAATTTGCGACGTTTGCACTAGCCGCACTATGCCTTGAATAGGCGAGGGATGCTTAAATTCTCTGTTGAGCGTTTCTTGCTCGTAAGGTGAAAGCCCATATTTTTCGACAGTAGTAAGAAACAATAGTGCCAATTTGGGCTGGCTTGAGGCTTTAACATGTACCGCAGCAATAACCGCCCTGACCACCGCAAGGTAAATATCTGCTCGCCCATAATATTCTTGATATTGAACCAATCCATTGTCCTTGCTCATTTCACCGACAGGCTCTACTTCTTCTGCAAGATAGTGATGAATCACTCTGAGTTGTTTATCGCTTGTGACTGCTACGCGATCACCACTTAAATGATGCAGGTATGACGGTTGATCCTCAGCGCCAACGGCACAGAAGACCAACCTATTCGCCAAACGCTTCAATGTATTCATAGCCACTCCTGTCTGAGTTTGTTTGAATGTAAAAGAACGCCAAACCATCAAAGGGTCTTTCACCACTTGGATAAAGATTAAATAAGCCAGGCTTACTAGGCAGTGGTTTAAACCGCATACTCATCGCTTAAAAAAACTTATCAAACCAAGCCGTGAGATCGATACCCGCATACTTGCCGATAACCGCGTTAACAGAAAATATTAGTTGTAGGCCAAGGCTCAGCACCGGCTCGGTATTTTCCGGTTAACAACAGGTGAGGCGAAAAAACGCAGTTTTTTATTGCGCAGACACCGACTAACGAGAAACTTTAAAAGGATGCAAAGTAGTCAGGCCATTTATCACGGTGCCCACTCCCATTCACTCTACTTACGCTTTGCTATTTACCAGGCAAGTAAGTCTTTAACTGCGACAAACTTATTTGTCACCCATTAACCTAAATAAATCAGTTGAATCTACTGCGGACGCCCAATGAACTGAAATCAACGCGTTTTTTCAATTTTTCGACTGCACCCGTAGAGTGACTACGAATTTGCCGAAAAAGTTAAAAAATTCACTCTAATTTCAGCCCCTTGAACGCCCTCGCTACGATCCAACTGATTAATTTAGGTTTAAAGCCTTATAACTTCACGATCTATAATTTGTACGCCAAGCAACGAAAT
>JAHQVY010000278.1 GCA_019634095.1 Cellvibrionaceae bacterium | reverse complement strand
GTCGCAACAGCAGCATAAGCAATTAACATTAAGCTGATAAACGCGGTCGTAACTTTATTAGTTTTCATATCGCTATCTCTTTTTTTATGTAAGTCATTACGCAAGCACGCGTGACATTCTCTAGTAACAGGTTTGTTTATAATATGATTGTTAAGACGAAGCTGCTTTGGCTAACACCTCCTCTTGCATACCGTTACGTAAATTATAGGTAGAAGGAATAAGTGACGCCAGCTTCAGTTATAAACAGACCGTTAAAGCTTTAAATATAGCGTGTTTATTGTCGCAAAACGTTAGAATAGGGATTGCTGCACTGTTGCCACATGATCTTTACAAATTTTTGTTTTTAGTTCCACTAACACTTGTTGTTATTTTGGCGTGATTTTTTGCTAGTGCTAAGTTTTGTAGAGCTTTTTTGCGACACAAGGTTCCGTACGCGGGTTTGTAAACTCAATAAATGTGGGAGCTAGGACCTAGCTTGCGTATGCAAGCCGGGTATCGAAAAATTATAGAGTTAGCGGTCATTTATACGATAGCTGCGGAGATCAGTTTGAAAATATCTTTCCTGAAATCGATCGTGAGCGCGGCCTGTTGAGCTTGAGGAGACATTTTTCTCCAGGTTTTTTTTATTATATCCATCAGTTTTTCTGGCGCGTGCTTCTCCGCGAAGCGGTTTATGTAGTGTTCGAGAAACACTAAGCACACCACATCTTCGAGCGTTTGCGACTCTGGATCGCGCGACATCTGCCTCTTTTGAATTAAAAATTGGACACGGACCTGATCGTCTTCGCTGTAATTAGCTTGCGCCATTAGCTGCGCTGCGCGTTGTGCATGAAACAGTAAAAGTTCAGAGCGCCATTTTTTGTAGCCGGATCGACCAGCGGGGTAATCGCTGCGGGGAGAAGTCCAGCGCTCGATATGTTGCGCGCGGGCTGCGATTTGCAAATGCTCTGAAGCCTCAGGGCAAAATTCGCTGAGCTTGTCGCTCATGCGCTGTGAGTACAGCAGCTCTTTGGCAATTTGCCGATCGGCGGTGGTTTCAATATTGGGGTCAACAGCGTTGGCCTGATCGATAAGCCGCAGCACCTGTTGTAATTTGTCTGTCATAAATACCAAGCTTAGTTGGGGAACACCACCGAGACTATACTGCACTTAAAGCCTGCTGTGGTGTTCTCCAAGCCTTCTGTGGCAAGCCTTTTGCCCCTAATGAAGCGCAAGTCGCTTTTACAGCCCTACCACAGTTTGGTTGGCTTAGGCATCCATTTGTACTAATGCAGTATTTTTTAGTGTGTCCATTTCCTCAATGTTGACGTGTTTTTTATTCAGCGCAATGATGCCTTGTTTGTGTAGTCTGCTGAGTACTCGGCTCACGGTTTCGATGGTTAGCCCCAAGTAATTGCCCATATCGGAGCGCGACATGGGTAGATAAAACTCTTTTGCCGACAGGCCGCGCGTGTGGTTGCGGGTCGAAATGCTCAGTAACAGCGAGGCTATGCGTTCATCGGCGCTATTTTTGCCCAGTAGGGTAATGAGCTGCTGCTCTTGGGTGATTTCTTTGCTCATCAACTGAAAGAACCGCCTTTGCAAATTGGGTATTTTGGCACTGAGCTCCTCCAACCGGCTGAAAGGAATTTCGCAGATGGCAGAGGTTTCTAAGGCAATGGCGGAATTAGTGTGGTGGTTGGCGGCCAAGCCATCCATACCGATAATTTCTCCGGGTAAATAAAAACCGGTAACTTGTTCTTGTCCGTCGGGAGTGACCTGAACCGTTTTTATTGAGCCCGAGCGCAGCGCATAGACCGCGCGAAATTTGTCGCCGGCGTAGTAGGCGCGTTCGGTTTTGTTTAATGGCCTGCCGCGTTGGATAATGTCGTCTAACTTGTTAATGTCGTCGATATGCAAACTGATGGGCAAGCAAATAGACGCTAGGCGGCAGTCGGCACAGTTGGCCTGCGGAGATGTATGACACTGCTTCAATGAGGGGTTATACATGAAAACGATGCTCCGTTAAGTGCTTATAGCCGGATGAAAGATTAGGTGAGTTGCTGGTTATTAAGCGATCCCACTGCAAGAGTTTGCAGTGTAAGGCAGACGAGCGCGGCTGGAGCTGTGCGCGGCACAGCAGAGTTTTAGGTCGCCTTGAGAAGCCTTTAAAACTCAGGTTAAAGAGGGTTCTATGGCTTGTCAATTGGATTAATTTCATCGGCCGTGGTCTGCATTAATAATTATCATTTACAGTGCTAAGTGGCAGCTGATTCTGCTGCAAGGCTTCGGTATAAGCTTCGGCTTTGCAAAAGTTTTGTAATTGTGTGTTGCAAAACCGGCTTACGCCCTCCGGGCCCAAGCCGAGACTGTTGTTGAGTGGTTCGCTTTCTTCCTCGAAAATAATGGTGTCTGAGCAGCTGTAACTGCTCAGATCGCTAAGTTTGGGCTGATGACCGATAGAAATAAAATCTGGTGCAATTTGCTGTTGTATGTCGATGATTTGCGCCCGAAGGTTACCCAAGCAACTGGTTTTGCGTATTAAAAGGCTAATACCTTGAAAAGTGTAGCGGCGAATCAGCTGTACTTTGGATTTCAAATGTTGCAAGTTATCGAGTTCTCCGGTTTTTACTACCACTTGGTAGTGGTTGAAACCGAGGCCTTTGAGTAAAGCGATATGCTGCGGGTTTATTTCGTCCTGTGAGGTCACCACACGGTGCACGCGCTGCGCACTTTGCGACAGACTGAAACGCGATGCCAGGGTATGCATTATTTGGGTGAGTTCGAAGGGCTGCAGAGCTTGGAATGGGAAACAAAATAAAAAATTATCGACGGCGCGGCGGCCAATAATTTCGGTCCACAACTTAATTTCGCTGGATAACAGCGTGCAGGGTGACAGTGAAAGCTGCTGTATAGCCTGCAAGCGATCACCATTGATACAAACACTGATTGGCAAGCCCGCTGAAACATTGGCTTTTTGCAGCAGTTGATAGATGTCCATCCCGACGATTGGCGTCCGTACACGCTGTTTCGCGAGGTGCTCTGAAATGTTGAGGACTTTCCGTTTGTTGTGCATAGTACAAAGTTTATAGGCCTCTCAAAACCACACTTTGACTGAGATCAATCGAGGCAAACTTGTTATAACAAATGCGCTAATGAGAGGGAGGGTATCGGAAGGTAGCTGCAGGGAGCGGAATACCTTGAGGGAGCCTGCAGTAGCCGCAGACGAGGGATTTGCCAGCAGGCGATCGGCCGGTTTTTCGATTGCGCCGCTGAGCCTGCCGGCACTCTACTCTCCTGGCCGCATAGCCCAGGGGATGACGAGGGACACGCCGCTTGTATTATACGCATACCATCAATCAATGGCGCTGCGTGGCGGCAAGCAAGCCCCAAATGGTTATTTAAAAGCTTTCCACCACGATGGTTTGCGAATGGGTATTTACGGCATTTGCAGCGATTTTTACCGGGCTTGCCGCAGCACTTTCCACGCATACATATTCCTGCTCGCCACCGGCATGAATATCTTTAATGTTTTTCGCATCGCCTGCCGGGTTCCACACCACGGTGCTGGGGCAATGGGATTTTTTAATATGGATACGGCGGCGCCACTTATGATCGAGTAACAACGCGTCTTCTGCGCTGTGGTAGATGCGATCGATTGGTGTATCGAATTCAATGGGCTTATCGTGCGCAGCGATATCGCACTGCAAAATCTTGTCGTGGTAATCGACGTGGCGGGTAAAAGGCAGCTCCACATGCTCAAGTGCGCCGATAGCAAAATAATTGTGGAAGGCGAAGGAGTATTGCGAATCGCTGGCGTTGTTGCTGATTGTGAGTGTCTGTTTTAGGCTTGCGCCAAAGTGGATGACTTGCTCACAGCGAGAGGGGTAGCCCCAAGGATTGACAGTGTCGGGGATCTCTAAAAATAGTTTTACACAAGTGCCGTCTGACAATTGCTCTACGGTGTCCAGCGTCCACAGGGCGGTTCTCACCAAACCGTGTTTGCCGCGCTCGGGAATTTCACCAAACCAGGGCCAGCATAGTGGAATGCCGCCGCGAATCGCGGTGCTGCCATTCATTGCGGCGTTTTTACTTTGCCACAGTACCGGCTTTTGTTGCTCGGGTTGCCACTGCATAATATGGCCGCCAAACACGGTGAATTCTGCTTCACAGTAGGGGTTTTTTACGCGATGTATTTCTATGTCACCATCGCGTCTAGTTGCTAGCTTCATGTATGCTCCAAATGTCTCATTAACATCGCATTGCCGCCGCTCTCGTCTAGAGCCGCGTCGAAAGGCAGGGGGATTTTAACCTGATGCCCCGAACCCGGTGCACACTCTATACTCGCGCCGCGCAAGTTCTCCAAACTGTTTACCAAAAATGGGAAATTTCCCGCTGGTGTAATTAATTCAAGTTGGTCACCACGTTCAATTTTATTTTTTACCTCAACAATGAGTTGGCCGGAGGACGCTTCATAGCCGAGAGCTTCGCCAACAAATTGTTGTGATAAATTATTTGATACCCCTTTCTCATAGTTTTGATATTCGCTGGGAACGTGGCGGCGATAAAACCCTTCGGTGTAACCGCGATTGGCGAGGTGCTCCAATTCACTTAACAGGTTCATATCGAAGGCGGTTCCGGCAAGCGCTGCATCGATCGCTTTGCGGTAAACTTGCGCGGTGCGGGCTACATAATAGTGAGACTTGGTGCGACCTTCAATTTTAAGGGAGTGGATACCCATGTTTACCAGGCGCTCCACATGCTGCACCGCGCGCAGGTCTTTGGAGTTCATAATATAGGTGCCGTGCTCGTCTTCGTATGCTGGCATGTATTCACCGGGGCGATGTTTTTCTTGCAGTAAAACCACTTTGTCTTCTGGCTGCCAGGTTTGCGTGCTATTTGTGGCAATAATATCGCCGGTGTCGGTTTGCTGCGCTTCGTGGACATTGTACTGCCAGCGGCAGGAATTGGTGCAGGCACCCTGGTTCGGATCGCGGTGGGTCATATAGCCGGAAAGCAAGCAGCGCCCAGAGTAAGCGATACACAGGGCGCCGTGTACAAATACCTCCAGTTCCACCTCGGGGCAGGCATCGCGAATGTC
>JAHQVY010000277.1 GCA_019634095.1 Cellvibrionaceae bacterium | reverse complement strand
GTGCTGCGGTGCCGTAACCACAAAATTGACATTGGCTGCCAAAAATTTGGAATGCGGATTTTTCGCGTTCCTGATGATAGGCGCCGAATTTTGCTTCCTGGAATACCGATGAGTCTGGCGTGTAGACAAAATCCGCTTTGAGTTCGGTAATTTCATCCTCATCGGAAAACTTGTTGCCGATTTCGTTGTAGTGCATACGAGACAAACTCGCATCGGGCAGGCCATTTGCGAACACCTCGTGGGTCACCGTTGGGTAGCGGCCGGTCCCATCGTACGCGTAATCACCCAGAATACCGACAACACTAAAACGATCATTTCCAGCACGATCATTTTTAGCAGAAGACGTTGACGCGTCAAATTTTGCGGTGAGTAAATCATTAATCGCCCACTCAATATTTAAGCCAAAACCCCGATTATTAACATCTTCACTGTTACGTGTGTGAGACACCAAGTCGCTCGAAGGCGCACCGCTGGTTCCCGCAATGGCGGTCTCTTGGGTGAAGGTGAGCAGAGTGCCGGTATCTGCGTCGATCGTCGCGCTGCCGACTCGCCCCGGTTCAAACCAAGCCGCCAAGTCAGTCACTTCAGAATCGATTTCAAACTTCGATATAAAGCCATCCAAAGTAATGGCGATATCCTCACTGGGCGCGAACTGAATGGAGAGCGCTGCGTTATCGCGGGTACGCTTTTGTTGATCCACAATCTGGTCCCAGTTGCGCGGGATAAAGGCGTTGGTGAATAGAATATTTTCGACTGGGTCGCCAGTCTCTGGATCTATTGTTGTATTGGAAATCGTTTGGCCGGGGCGCCAACCCGATGTGGTGACTTGGTTGCTTTGCAACTCTCGCTCTTGGTGCGAGTATGAAAATAAAATACCAAAACGGTCATCGGCAAAGGTGTTACTCACCAAAAACGCAGCCGACGGCGCGGTTTTTTCTGACAACGTTTCATACATGCCTTTTACTGAGCCACCAAAGCGAAACCCCATTTGATCGAAGGGACGCGCCGTACGCAAATTTACTGTTGCACCGATACCACCTTCTTGGAGGTCGGCACGGTTCGTTTTATAAACGTCAGCGCCGCTAATCAAATCGGCCGAGAGCACATCGAAATTAAATTCACGCCCAAAACTCTCGGTTGCTAATTGCCGACCGTTGACCAGCACCAAATTGTATTCAGGGCCAAGGCCGCGAACGGTGATTTGCTTGCCTTCACCGCCACTTCGGTCGATTGCTACCCCGGTTATACGCTGCAGCGATTCTGCTACGTTCAAGTCGGGAAATTTGCCCAAATCTTCTGCTGCAATGGAGTCGACAACGCCGGATGAGTTGCGCTTGATATCCATGGATCGCTCGATACTTTGCCGCAGCCCTTTTACCAGGACCTCTTCAACGGGACTTGAAGAGGCAGCTTGCTCTTGAGCTGAGACGCCGATCGAAAATGCACTGGAAACTGCTGCAGCCAAAGCGGTTTTTTTTAGGCTACTGCGCTTGAGATTACTAAGACTCATAAATCTTTCCCCGATCAAAACGGTAGGTTTTATTTTGATGTTATTTTTGATGTGAATGAACGAGTTACCAACACTGTTATTGTTGTTACTATTGTGATTACTATGAATTTGCCGGCCTGCTGTGCGCCTATAAACCCTTAGGGAATGTATGCATCTTCTTGGCTAGGTTGCGATTGGAAAGCGTTACCACAAGATGCTAAACGCGCCAATCCTAATACAATACTTCGAACAGTTTCAAGGCAAATTGCGATGTTAACCATAAGTGGACTAGCGATAACAACCATAGGTGGAGCCTTAAGTGGAGCTTGAGAAAACTTTTGTTACGACATTATAGAATCTTGTTACGACATCAAAGAATCTAGAAAGCCATTTATGAATGGATTATAAAATACGTTTTTAACTCAATGCTTACCCCTACCCTAAACGTTCCACAGCGCGTATTTATGGACTACTTAATTTGCCACATCGATGATTTTTCAAGGCAAAGCACGCTTTAGAAACCTTCGCCGCTATAGCAATATGAGCGAAAAACGCTTCAGTCGATGGTGTCGCAGTGAATTCTCGTATTCGCAATTCAATGCCCGGTTGTTGCAACAGGCATTTTTAGAAAGTTTGTTAACGGTGTCATTGACGCGGGGTTTTAATTGGTAAATAAGCTTGGGATGGACGCGGATCTGTGGTATTACAGCGATTGTTATCTTTGCAAAAGCCGTCGCAAAAAATTCGACGGGAAAATAAATTTTTTAGGCGATTTGGCGCGCTTTAATTATGTTGCGAAGTTAAATAACGGCAGTGACCTTTACACCGAAATTGTATACTGTGTCGCGCTCGAGAAAAAGATCCGTGTTGTATTGCCGCAAACGGGTAGCCCGGGCCAGACAGCAAGCGCAAGATTGTTTTCAATGCACACGGAAATTGAAGCGCTAAGTCATTGCGGAGCCATTGCGGCATAGGAACCATTGCGGCATAAAAGTGTCCGCAGTTTTGTTTTTAACTAGACCGAGAAAACTATGTTTGGAATTTGTTACTACCCAGAACACTGGCCAGAATCGCAGTGGAAAACCGACGCCCGCATGATGGCCGGACTGGGTTTGACATATGTTCGGATTGGCGAGTTCGCTTGGTCACGCTTGGAACCAAATCCAGGCGAGCTGAACTTCGCTTGGCTCGACAAAGCCATAGAAATCCTCAACGATGCGGGACTCAAAGTGATTCTTGGAACCCCAACGGCGACTCCGCCCAAATGGCTTGTTGATAAATGGCCAGAAGTGCTGCCTGTTTCTCCCGAAACTGGCCGCGTGAGAGGTTTTGGCTCTCGCCGTCACTATGATTTTTCAAGCAAAATATACTTGCGCGAAGCCTTGCGAATTTCTGAAGAAATGGCCAAACGCTACGGTGAGCATAACGCGGTGATTGGCTGGCAAACAGACAACGAGCTCTGTTGCCACGATACAACACTCAGCGGCTCCAACACTGCCAAACAAGCATTTCAATGCTGGTGCGAACAGCGGTATGGTTCGATAGACGCACTTAACGAGGCATGGGGAAATGTGTTTTGGTCCATGGAATACCGGCACTTTGGCGAAATAGATTTACCGCTTGGCGCAGTGACGGAAACCAACCCAGCGCACCGCTTAGCTTATCGTCGTTTTTCATCGGACAAAGTGATCGACTTTCATCAACAGATGATTGCGGTAATTCGACAACACGCACCCGGGAAATTAATAACCCACAATTTTATCCCCATGGTGGACACAGGCGTAGACAATTATGCCCTGGCAAAAAATCTGGATTTCACCAGCTATGACAACTATCCGCTCGGACGGACTGATCTGCAATTTGCAGATTGGCCAGCAGAAAAGCTGCAGCGGTATATGCGCACCGGGCACCCAGATTTCGGCACTTACTACCAAGACCAAACCCGCGGCTTAAATGACGGCGAGTTCTGGATTATGGAACAACAGCCAGGCCCGGTAAATTGGGCGGCCAATAACCCTCGCCCGGCACCCGGCATGATTCGCTTTTGGACTTTGGAAGCCTTTGCCCATGGCGCTAGCTGTGTTTGTTACTTCCGCTGGCGCCAGGCACCTTTTGCTCAGGAGCAAATGCACGCGGGCCTGTTGCGACCCGATGGCTCCAAAGCCGATGCGTGGCCGCAGATGGAGCAGGCTCGCGATGAAATTAAAGCACTCGACCTGCTCACTCATTCTCCCAGCCGCGCTTCTGTGGCCTTAATTTCCGGTGCCGAAGCCCAGTGGGTGAGCGAAATCGAACGCCAGGGCGAAGCCTATGATTTCAATAACATTCAGTTTGAGTTTTACAGCGCGCTGCGCGCATTGGGTGTCAATGTCGACTTTGTATCGGTAGAGGCCGATTTCTCGCAATATACCATCGTGATTGCCCCCAGTTTGCCGATTATCGACGAAGCCTTTGTGCAACGCTGCAAGCGCAGTAAAGCAACCTTTATTTTTGCCCCCCGCGCCGGTGCAAAAACCCGAGAATTCGCGTATCCACTCACGCTCCCGCCCGGCCCCTTGCAAGCTATTGCGCCGCTTCGCGTGTTGTCTGTCGAGACGCTGCGGGCGGACTGCCCAGGCGAGTTGCACTGGCAGGGCAAAATCTATGAAGCCGGTATTTGGCGAGAAGAGCTGGCTGCGGAAAATGGCGAAGTGCTCGGGCGCTACGAAGATGGCAAACCGGCAATACTGCAATTTGGCAACGTGATCTATATGGGAACGCTCACTTGCAGCGACTTTCTGAAGGATTTCTTCCATGCCATATGTGACAGAGCTGGCATCGCCACCTATCGCTGGGGTGAGGATATCCGCGTTTGCCAGCGGGGGGCACTCATGTTCGCGTTCAATTATGCTGGCGAGGCCCAAGATTTACCTCTGCCCGATGATGGCGACATTGTGCTCGGGCAGCGACGCATAGCGCCCTATGGCGTTACGGTGTGGAAAAGCGCCGCGAGTGCTCTGCAATAAAATAAAAAACTCAATTAATCCGTTGAATCTACTCCGACGCCCTACCCCTGTGAGCTGAAATTCAAGCGTTTTTTCAATTTAGCGACTGCTGCGAGTTTACTCCCGGCAAACGTTCGGAAATACACTCTAATTTCAGCCCCTTGGACGTCCTCGCTAGGATGCAACGGATTAATTTAGGATAAACGAGGAAAAAAGATGTCCACTACACACCTACAAATCGGTATTTTTATTTTTATCACCGCATTGATTGGTTTTTTAACCTACCTCAAGTGCCGCGCTGCAAACAAGCATATGGATCCAGCTGCAATAGGCACCAATAAGGAAGTTTTCCTCGCAGGGGGCGGCTTGAGTTGGTATGTCGTTGCTGGCTCCATCACGCTTACCAATTTAAGTACCGACCAACTGGTGGGTATGAACGGCAATCAGATGGCTCTGCTCGCATGGTGGGAGTTTTCCGCCGTACTTGGTTTGATCGTTCTGGCGAAAGTGTTTCTGCCGGTGTATTACAAATACCAATGTACTACCATTACCGAGTTACTGGAAAAGCGTTATAACGATCACCATATCCGTGCATTAATCAGTGTCTTGTTTTTACTCGGCAACGTATTTATTTTTATTCCCGCCATGCTCTACGGCGGTTCGCTATTTATGAAGTCGATGTTCAATGTCAACTTACCGCTGATGACCATTGCCGTGGCGTTTGCCTTAGCCGGGGCAGCCTACGCCGTGCTTGGTGGGTTGCGCGCTGTTGCCGTATCCGATGCCTACAGCGGCATATTGCTTTTAAGCCTTGGCATGTTGGTGGTTTTTCTCTCGTTGAACGCAATCGACTTTGACTTCAGCGATATTCCCGCACAGCGGCTCACTCTGATTGGCGATAACAACAGCCCTATTCCCTGGCACACACTGCTTACAGGAATGGTGTTTATACAAGTATTTTACTGGAGTACCAATCAAACCCAAACCCAGCGTGCTATGGCGTCGCCAACCGTTGAAGAAGGGCAAAAGGGCGTGCTAGCTGCAGCGGTTATTCGCCTACTCATCGTACCGCCAATAATTGTGTTGCCCGGAATTATCTCTTACAAACTTTATGGTGATATTGGCGATGCAGCGTATGGGCGTATCGTTGGTGACGTGCTTCCAGTATGGTTGTCGGGCGCATTTGCCGCGGCGGTTGCAGCAGCGGTTCTCACCAGTACGAATAGCATTTTAAATGCATCCACAGCCCTGTATGTATGCGACATCCACGAAAAATACGTTAATAAAAATGCGAATGTCCCTAAACTTAACGCCATTATCACCGCTATTTTAGTGGTCATCGCCTTGGCCCTGGTGCCGGTCTATGCCACCGCAGACAGCATTATCAACACTGTGCAGCAGCTATATGGCCTCTTAAGTATGCCAATTTTGTCGGCGTTTATTGTGGGCTTGTTGTTTAATAACGTGGACTCTCGCGCATCAATTATGGCGGTGATTTTTGGCGTCGGGTTATACGGCTTCTTTTCTTTTGTCTGGTCACCTGTTCACTATATCCACCTTATGTTCGTTACACTGTTTGCCTGTGTTGGCGTGGCTTTATTAATTAGTAAGCTCGTCTTTAAAACACAGCCCAGCCTGGCGCTTAACTTAAAATAATTCCGGGCGCTGCGGAACGTGCATGAAATAACTTCCCGTTTTGACTTGATCTAAGTCCCGCTGCTGGTGTTGTAAAAAGGATCACATAGAACGACTATGCTCACCTTTTTACGCCGCACCTTTTTACACCTAAGCAGCGAGACTTATCTCGGCGCCAAAATCTGGACGTTATTTCGTGCACGTCCCTTAGGGGCAGAATAAAAGCCACGTGCAACAACAGGGCGCTGCAGTCACCGTGCTGCGGCTTCTGGCTGAATTTTATTCCACTTCGCGCAGGTGAAACACCAGCAAACTTTCTGGCCACATTAGCGGTAATTGCATCCCAGCGGACATCAAAGCTTCGCCAGTGACC
>JAHQVY010000276.1 GCA_019634095.1 Cellvibrionaceae bacterium | reverse complement strand
CTTAAATAGAATGGCTATTCTGCGTTGTCGCGCCTTGCCAAGAACAAAAATTGACGCACTCCTAACACCTAAATCTCAAGTGTTTTGGGTATAGAATGAGCTTTTTAACTTTTTCGGCAAATTGCTAGCCACTCCACGGGTCTTCTAAAGGGAAGTACTGTATTCCCTCAGTTGGCTGGGAGCAAATTCGGTGCAGCCGCGAAATTCAAAAACCCCTCTAATTTCAGTTCATTGTGCATCCGCAGTAGATTCAAATAATTAATTTAGGTTCAAGCTTACCCATTGTTTGAACACCTCATCGATATCACTTTGGTCGGGCGCGGCACTGCCACTTTGAATCGACTCAGCATGAGAAAAAGTGGCTTCGATAATAGGCATACCATCCACTTCGGTATTTAATTTAACTTGCTTATTTTTAGTAAAACGTCCGGCCCAGGTGCTGCGAACTTTACTCCAATAATCCGCGGTTTTCTCCCAGTAGGCGTAGGCGGGAGAAAAGTCAAAACCGTCGATACGTCGATAATTGTTAAACCCGAATTCTCTTACCAAGGTGGCCTGAGTTTTTTTACCCTCGCGAATCACTTTGGTATTGTCTTGCTCATGGGTCCAGCCAAGGGGCGTTACGGTATGGCGGTTTTCAACATTTAAGGCGTTATAGTCGGACCGCTTAGTGTATTCCCTGCGCGGCAAAGGTCGCCAGCTTCGATCGCTGGTCCAGGTGGACACGCCATATTTATGATTCCACTTGCCGGTGCCGCAATAGCGCGGCGCATCGGACACCTCGTAAACACATTGCGTCCATTGCCCCTCGCGCTTATCCTCCGGTATCTCGCGAAGCTCCCATGTTTGATCTTCTACAAACTCAAAGCGCGAATCGGCTTCGTAAAACCAGTCCTGTCGCCAGTGCTTCACCACTGCGCCACCGCCAACTTGCAATAAGTGCTGTAAAACCACTTTATTGGGCGTGGCTTCTACCACCACAACCGTTTCAAAAGCGCCGGATTTTTTGCCGGGAGAACGTTCGTAGTCCTCTTTTAAAATGACGGTTTCCTCAAAATCGAAACCCACCTTGTATTCACCCTGCATCGCCAAAATTGCCGCCTGATCTTTCGCTTGCTCGCCCTCTTGTAAAGCAATTTTAGCGAACAGCGTATTGGCCGTATTGGTGTAAGCCGGCGTCTCTTTCTCAACCGGGTCTGGCGCTGGCGTTTGATCCGCCACTTGCGAATATTGCTGGCAAGCGCTGAGTAGCGCGAAGCCCAACACCTGCATTACTATCAACAACGTTTTTTTGTGCGAGAATTTAATACACGGCATAAGCGACCCCACTTTGTAGCATGTTCTTCAACATGCCGTACTAGGTAATAGAAAGACACGCAGCGGACTGCGCGGTGAGAAACGTCTCAGTCTTGGCAAAGCCAGCCAAAAACAAATAAAAATGATAACCACTATCATTACCTCTTGCAAGCATTGCGGCTAGGTATAGGGCATTTCGCGCAAACTTCTATCCCACAATTCGATGGATACCTTCAGATATTTCTGCCGCTTGATAGCCGTAGCGCCAACCCGTGCCTGTCCAAGCACAACCGAGTGCCCAACCGAGCGCCTGTCCCACCAAATTCCGCCACCAAATAACATATCCCCCCAGTAAACCAAAATACCCCACCAACAGAGCGCCTGTCCCTCCAAAATACCTGCCGTGCCTGTCCCACCAAATACCTGTCCCACCAAATAACACCCGTTTCGGTATCATAGATACGCTCACTGCGAGTCAACGAATTCATTTCGATTAAATCCAAGTGGCATCAAGCGGCGTATAACTACCATAGCTGAGAACAACGTTCAGAAATCTGGATACGCTGAGGCTCTTTGCACTTGATTAAATCAAACGATCGATTTAGATTATTCCTTGTTTTATATAGTCAAAGTAACAGCAGGTGAATTGGTGTTTTTACAGCACAGGAAGTGAATCGGTGAACAGGTCTGTGTGTGAGCCAACAGAGTTTAAACGCTTTAGGTCATTGACCATGAATAATCTCTAAAAGTAGCGGCACCAGTGTATGAACCATCCAAAAACCCTTAACACCCGCGGCGAATCTACAAGTGCCGCGTTAATTGAAGCGGGCTTGACCTTATTTGGCGAGCTCGGCTATGAGGCCACAACAACTCGCGACTTATGCCAAGCCTGCGGTGCGAATGTGTCGGCCATTCCCTACCATTTTGGCAGCAAACACGGGCTCTACTGTGCAGTTATTGAACATATCGGCGCACGAGTGCAGTCCGCCTCGCAAATATCCCTTAATGACGTGCAAAACGGCACGCCGCTTTCACCCGAGGCCGCCTTGCAGGCTTTGCAAGACACCGTGTTAGGCATGAGTAAATTGGTTATAGAAAGCAAAGATTTGCGGCGCTGGGCAAAAATTATGATTCGCGAACAAGCCAAACCCAGCAGCGCTTTTGACTTTATCTACAACAATCATATTAAACCCCTGCAAAAAACCTTCGCTTTTTTGATTGCCAGCATTCGCAAAGAAGCTGCGGAGGACGATTCAATTAAAATCCGATCGCACGCCCTAATGGGGCAAATTCTCGCCTTTGTGGTAAACCAGGAAAGTATTGCCCGCTGGCTGGAATGTGAAAGCCTATCGGATTCACACCGTGAACTGATTTATTCCGTATTGCTAGAACACGTTAAAGCGTGTGTCGGCAGTGTTAAACACCCTTCTTAGCCTTCCAGGCAATTCTAGGGCCTACATATGAACCTTGAAAAAAATTTAGGTAAGCTACAACTTGTTTTGGTAGTGGCCTTTGTGGTGGCTGCCTTAGCCATTTCCAAAGTGTTGCAATCGTCGTATGAACTGCCATCGAACACGGTGCGAGATGAACGCATTGTGACGGTGGAAACCCGCCAGCTGGAGCCGCAAGACTACCGCATTAAGTTCTCCACCAGCGGCGTGGTTGCCGCGAAAGCCAACGTAGAGGTAATCCCTCAGGTCGGCGGCAGAATCAAAGCGATTCACCCACAGCTGTTCCAAGGTGGTAGCTTCGCCGCCGGGGAAGTACTGTTTCGCATCGATACCCGCGAATTCGAGCTCAGCGTGCGGCAGCGCGAAGCCGATTTACAGCGGGCTGAAGCCAATCTGGCACTGGCAAAGGCGGAGGTGGTTTCTGCCACACAGAATTGGCGCAGTACGCACGGCGACAAACCGATTCCCCCGCTGGTGGCCAGAGAGCCGCAGTTACAAAGCGCGCGCGCCGAAGTGGCCAGCGCCGAAGCCGCTCTCGACAACGCTAAACTGCAGCTAGAACGCTGCGAGTTTAAACTGCCTTTCCCCGGCCGCGTGCTGCGCGCCAACCTCAGCGAGGGCCAAGTGGTGGCTGCAGGGCAAAGTTACGGCGAAGTATTTAGCGCCGAGAACTTGGAAGTAGGCGCCTCCCTCGACGAGAAACAACTGCAGTGGTTAATTTCTGCTGCAAGCCCCAAAATCGAATTGAAATACTCGCTGTTTGGCGAAAATCAAGTGCGCCAAGGTCTATTGGCTCGCGGCGCAGCCAGCCTAGACCCTAGCACCCGCTTTGCGAGCATCAGCTTCGCCTTCGCCGAAACCAACCTCGAAGTGATACCGGGCGTATTTGTCGAGGTCCAAATTGAGGGCAAGCAACTGCCAAATATTATTCGCCTGCCCCCCACCGCCATGCAATCCGATGGCAGCATCTGGCAGGAAAAAGACGGAGAGCTTGCGGCGTGGCAGCCAGAAATTTTGTATCAAACGGCCGCCGAAATCATTGTCACTGGAGATTCACAAGCGGTTAATGTTGTCACCAGTCGCCTAGCTGGCGGCTTTACGGGTATGAAAGTCGCTCCCGTCATTCCCGATGAGGTGATTGCCAATGACTAGCGAGCCCTCCAATCCTAAGCCCGGCGGCTTAATCGACTGGTTTATTCACAACAAGGTGGCGGCCAATATTTTAATGTTGGCCCTCGTACTCGGCGGCATTTTGAGTGTGCAGGGCATGCGCACCCAAACCTTTCCCGACATCGACCCGCGACTGATAACCGTGAGCGTGGTTTACCCCGGCGCAACCCCCTTTGAGATAGCCGATTTAATTACCAAACGCGTGGAGGAATCTCTCAAAGGTATCGACGGCATTAAACGCACCTACTCAGTGGCCAATGAAGGCTACGGTTTAATAAATGTTGAATTATTGGATTTCGCCGATGCCGACGATGTGTTTTCCGAAGTGGAGACTGCGGTTAATTCTTTGCAAGATTTCCCGCCGGAAGACGCCGAGCGTCCTATTGTTACCAAGGTAAAATTAACACCGAAAATTATGAGCTTGGCGCTGTTTGGCAACGTTAGCGAAGGCACCTTGAAATATTGGGCCGAAACCATCGAAGACGATCTGCGACGCTTGCCGGGGGTTTCAACCACGCAACTTTCAGGTGTGCGCGAATACCAAATGTCTATCGAGATCTCCGAGGACAGCCTGCGCAAATACAACTTGAATTTCGAGCAAATTGCCCAGGCGGTGCAAAATTTTTCCAGCGACGTACCCGCCGGCACCATCGAATCCAGCCTGGGGGATATTTCCCTGCGGGTGCAAGATAGACGCTACACCGGCGAAGAATTTAAGTCCATTGTGGTTGCCACGCTAGCCGACGGTGCTTCCCTGCGATTGGGCGATATCGCCAAAGTGGTAGACGGCTTCAGCGACGACAAGCTTGTCGCCCGCTTTAACGGGCAGCGCGCTGCCTTTATTCAGGTAAATCGGGGCGAGTCCAGCGATACGCTGTCGGTCGCCAATGGCGTTAGCGATTTTCTGTCTACGGTTAGCCTGCCCGACGGGCTGAGCTTGCAGGTTCAGGAAAACGAAACCACCATTTTGCGTGAGCGCATCAGTTTAATGCTACGCAATGGCATTATCGGATTTATGCTGGTATTCGTTATTTTGGCGCTATTTCTAGATTTAAAATTGGCCTTTTGGACCAGTGCCGCTATTCCAATCTCCTTTTTAGGCGGCTTAATTATTCTGCAAAGCCTGGGTTACAGCATTAACATGATCAGCTTATTTGCCTTGATTGTCGTGCTGGGGATTGTCGTGGACGACGGCATTGTTACCGGAGAAAGTATCTACCGAGCACAGCTAGACCATCCGAACGACCCCAACGCCACTAAACGCGGCGTACTGGAGGTCATTGCCCCGGTTACCATTGGCGTTGCCACCACCATGGCCGCCTTTGCTCCGTTGTTGCTCAGCACCGGCACACTGGGGCAGATTGTGATAGTTATTCCCGCCTGTGTCATTGCCATTTTGTTTGTGTCGTTAATTGAAGCCTACTTCATACTGCCGGCACACTTGAATCCGCCCAGCAAGTGGAGTCGCGGCATTATGGCAAAAATCCGCGACACCATCGCCACTAAGCTGGATCAATTTGTGGAGCAACGCCTGGGCCCGGCAATTACTTTTTGCATTCGATGGCGCTATGCGGCCATTGCGCTGTTTTTAAGCATCGGTATTGTGATTGTCGGTATGGTGCAATCGGGGGTTATTCGCTTTTTATTCTTCCCAGAAATCGAAAGCGATCGCATTATCATCGACGTAGAAATGCCGCTGGGTACCCCCTTTACCACCACCGAAACCGCGCTGCTGAGTATCGAAGATAAAATCCAAGAACTTCGCAGCGAGCTGGATGCCAAGTATCCGATAAGCCCTTTTGAAAGCCTGGCCGTGTTAATCGGTCAGCGCTCTGCCGACAACTCCTTCATGGCCGCCGCGGGCAATGATTCGGCAGCACACCTGGGCCAAATTACCGTAAAACTGGTGCCCTCCGACTATCGAACGATTTCGGCGGTAGAAATAGAGCGGTTAATTCGCGAGCGGGTGTCGGCCACGCCCAATGTTAAGTATATTGAATTTCAGAGCTCCCTGGTTGGCGATGGCGCAGACATCAATCTCGAACTAAGCCACACCAACGAGGCCCTATTAATTGATGTAGCCGGCGAGGTGTCGCAACGCATCAGCGATATACCGGGCACTGTCGACGTTAAAGACAGCTTCGAATTCGGTAAACGCGAATATATTTTTCAGCTAAATGATCAAGGCCTGGCAGTGGGCTTAACCCCCTCTTTTTTAGGCCAACAATTGCGCTCGGGTTTTTTCGGCCTGGAAATATTGCGCTACCAGCGCGGCCGCTCGGAAATGACCGTATTCCTGCGCTACCCCGAAGCAGATCGCAACAATATTTCCACACTCAGCGAAACCCGCATTCGCTTGCCAGACGGGCGCCAAGTACCGCTGAGTTCGGTGGCGAATATTGTTGAACAAAATGGCTACTCCAAAATTGAAACCGTTAATGGGCGGCGCATCGTGTCGGTTTTTGCCAATGCCGATACCGAGGTAACCACGCCAACCGAAGTGATGTCAATTATCGAGCAACAAATCATTCCGGGCCTGCAACAGCGTTACCCAAATTTGGAATATAGCTTCGAAGGGGAAAGCCGCGAGCAGCAGCAAGACTTAGCCAGCTTGCAGCGCAATATGCTAATGGCTGGGATGATCATTTTTGTGCTGTTAAGTGCGCAACTGCGCAGCTACAGTCAACCGTTTGTGATTATGTCGGCAATACCCTTCGGCGCGGCAGGTGCCATATTGGGCCACTTTTTATTGGGATATAACTTAACCTTTATTTCGCTATTTGGCATCGTGGCACTCGCCGGCGTAGTGATCAACAACGGTGTCGTGCTAGTGGATTATTTAAACCAGCACATCAGCAATGGCAAAACACTGGAAGAAAACATGGTAATGACGGTAAAGCGGCGCTTTCGTCCCATTTTGTTAACAACCCTTAGTACCTGCATGGGTTTGTTGCCGATGCTGCTGGAAACCAGCCTGCAGGCCAGATTTTTGATCCCCATGGTCATTTCTCTCTCCACCGGGCTGTTTTTCTCCACCTTTGTTATTTTGTTTTTTGTGCCGTGCTTAATTTGCATTCGCGGCGATATTAAAGCCGCTGTGGCGAAGTTATTCCACCCCAAAGCGAGAGTAAAAACCAGCTAGTCACAAGCGCGCGGCTGCCGTTTAAAGCCCGCGTGCCTTTTGCGCACCCTAACGCTGCATACAATTTTGTATGCAGAAGCTTTCGGCGGGGTGTTTTTAGCTTGGGTTCAATATCGAATGGCATGGAGATTTTTATAGTTTTCACCTAACCATCACCACCGAATACAACAATACAGCAAATTTGAAACACTGTGAACGGAGACCTACTTGCAACAGCAGTCCCGTTCTCAGTAAGCTTCTGACACACGGCTAGTGGCCAGTACTATAAAAATTTGATATCACTAGAGAAAATTGAGAGCACTCAAGAAAATTGATAGCCCTGCGCCAAATTACCAATATTAAACGAGGAGAAAACGTGTCTGACCCTACCTATACCCCACCGAAAGTTTGGACCTGGGAAAAACCTAGCGGCGGCAACTTTGCCAATATCAACCGCCCCACCGCCGGCGCCACCCATGAAAAAGTGTTACCCAAAGGTGAACACCGCTTTCAACTGCATTCACTGGCAACACCCAATGGGGTTAAAGTTACGGTAATGTTCGAAGAGCTGCTTGAGCTCGGTATCACAGAAGCCGAATACGATGCTTATTTAATTAATATTGGCGAAGGCGATCAGTTTGGCAGCGGCTTTGTAGAACTAAATCCCAATTCGAAAATACCCGCCTTATTCGACACAAAAGCCGATCAGCGCGTGTTTGAGTCGGGTTCGATACTGCTATACCTCGCTGAACTGTTTGGTAAATTTTTACCCAAAGAACACAAAGCGAAAACCGAAACCCTTAACTGGTTATTTTGGCAAATGGGCAGTGCACCCTTTTTAGGTGGTGGCTTTGGCCATTTTTACGCCTACGCACCGGAAAAATACGAATACCCAATCAACCGCTTTACCATGGAAGTGAAACGCCAGCTGGATGTGCTCGACAAACAACTCGCGGACAAAACCTACATAATCGGCGACCAGTACACCATAGCCGATATGGCCATTTGGCCCTGGTATGGCTTGGTGATTCTGGGGCGCGTTTATGAGGCTGGAGAGTTTTTAGATGTGAAGAGTTACACCAATGTGTTGCGCTGGGCGAAACAAATGGACAAAAGGCCAGCGGTAAAACGCGGTTGCATGGTAAACCGCCCCTTTGGTGAACCATCTGAACAACTGCTTGAAAGACACAGCGCAGAAGATTTCAAGACCAAAACCCAAGATAAAATCGGCTAATCGCGGATCCCTTTGCTGCTGGAAAAAAATGGAAAAAAAGAAGGGCACATAATGTTCAAGGCCGAGACCAACAAGCAGAATGTCGGCGTAGCACTTATGGGGGGACACAGTTACAGCCCGCCTTGAACAAGATGTACCCTTATAAAGCTGATTCCTTAAACTAACATTGCATAAATTTGCGGCCCGGTGTCGCTTTTATGTTTCTAAAGCAGCAGAGTCCAGGCTTACAACACGCTTATTTATTGCTCCTCTGCCTCAGGCGTATCATCCTAAATTAATCAGTTGAATCTACTGCGGACGCCCAATGAACTGAAATTAAAGTGTTTTTTCAATTTTGCGGCTGCACCCGTAGAGTGACTACGAATTTGCTGCAAAAGTTAAAATGTTGTACCAAGATACAAAGCCAATTACCCACTTTCTCGCATCATCAATACAAGAAAAACCCGACGTAGGCCAAGTGTGATCGTATTTAAGCGTTCTAAATAGTGACTCAGAAAATGGATTATCGTTGCTCACTCTAGGCCGACTTCTTGACTTAGTCACACCAAGTTCATACATTTTAGCTTGCAGAGTAAAACTCTTCATCGGGCTACCGTTATCGGAGTGAAGCACTAAGCTATTACCAACACACCTTTCACTGCAAACCGCTTTCTGCAGGAGTACTGCAGCGAATTCACCGGTTTCAGACTCGTAAACGTCCCAACCGACGATTTTACGGCTAAAGATATCCTCAATCAGGTATACCCAAAGCGTTTGAGATTTAGGCCTCATGAGCACGCCCCTAAGTGCCCTTGGCGGCGTTGCTCCGCCTTAAATAGAATGGCTATTGTGCGTTGTCTCGGCAATTGCTCCTGCATTGCCCTAATACCTCACATCCCTGTGCATATCGGCAATTGCTCCTG
>JAHQVY010000275.1 GCA_019634095.1 Cellvibrionaceae bacterium | reverse complement strand
GTATTAGGGCAATGCACAATAGCCATTCTATTGAAGGCGGAGCAACACCGCCGAAAGCACTTAGAGGCGTGCTCATGAGGCCTAAATTTCATTCGCTACGGTATATATTGAGAAGCAAAACAACATCGGCATAAAGGGCCTGCACTCGCAGACCCTTTATACATTTTCTTAGTCCTTTGAAACGTTAGTCTTTTGAAACATTAGTCTTTTAAACGACTAAAAGCTCGATTTTCATGTTTAATTATCAGATTAATTAAACCGCCAACAATGACAGCAACCCCAACTGTAAAAGCAATTAATGCTGCCGGATTATCGGCAAAAGTGAAATAGGCCGCAACATCTTGCCAACTTGAAATTGATGTTCCCATACTTACACCCCTTGAGTTTGTGTGTTAAATTTTTGTACCGCGGGTACTGCTGGTATTGATTCCGGATACGGCTGAGCAAGTATTTCCACCTCATCGATGCCGGTTTCTTCCACTACGGCAGGTACACGAAGTATATTGAGTTTCTTGAGTGCGAAAGAAATACCGTACCCGGGTACAAAGCCTAATACCGCCATAACTACCGCGCAAATGGTTTGCCCCATTAGGGAAATAGCGGGAGCTTCGCCTACATTAGGTGTACCATCGGCGAAAACGCCCACTAAAATCACTGCGATAAACCCGGTAATACCATGCACAGAAACCGCACCCACTGCGTCGTCAATTTGGAACTTTTCTAAAAGCTTCGCAAATTGCACCGCAACAAAACTTACGCAGACTGCAATAATAAAAGCGAGACTCGGCGAGTATAAATCGAGCCCTGCCGCCACGGAAATAATCCCCACCAGGCCGCCAGACATGGTCCAAAACGGATCGCGCGTAAAGATATAACACCCGATAACACCGCCAGCAAAACCCATTAAGGTATTAAAGGTAAAAGCAGAAAGGTTGGTTGGGTTATTATAAATGGTTGTCCAGCCCACATCACCGCCGTTAAAAATAATACATCCACCGAGAAAACCAAAGAAGCCAAAAATAATCATCATTAAACCGATAAGCGTCATCGGTAAATTATGTGGGTTTATTGGCTGGGCTTTACCATCTATAAAACGCCCTTTTCTGGCGCCCAAATTAATTAGCACGCCGAGCGTAAAGAAACCGGCTATGGCGTGAACCACACCAGACGCACCCACATCGTGATAACCTAACTTGGTTAGCATCCAACCGTCTGGATGCCATCCCCAGGCGCCGGCGAGTATCCAAATAGCACTTCCCAAAAATATTGTAAGAATTAAAAACGCGCTCACGCGTATCCGCTCAATCACCGCACCGGAAAGAATGGACCCGGTAGTTGCGCCGAACAGAGCAAAGGCCCCCCAGAATACGCCGGTACCTAAGTCTTTGGCGTCCGGCCCCATACTCGCCGCCCACGGTAGTGCAGACGCCGCGTCGATGGGAATAAAACCTTTGGGGAAAGCGTTGTAAATCCACCAGCCAAACAGGTAGAACGTGGGTATAATAATAGCGAGCGCCAGGATATTCTTAACGCCGGCGGCGAGCGCGTTTTTACTGCGCGATGCGCCCATTTCATAAGCTAAAAATCCGGCATGTATCATCACCATTATTGCGGTGCACCACCAGTAAAAAACCTCTATGTTCATCGACTGGTGCATTTCAAAAACGGCGCGCTGTGCATCTAAGGCCGCTTGTAGTGATTCGAGCGTGGGTGCTTCTGAGCTCATGGTCTCCCCCTTTGTGTGAGTTTGTTTCAGATTGATTGTGGTATACCAACCGAGCCGCCTTCAATTTCAGTCAGTCCGTTCACACTGCGATCTTTTAATGCGACACCAGAAAGTTCTCTGTGTCGCGCTTCGGTTAGAAGGTAAAACGCTTTGGCCGCGGCATCGCGCCATTGAATGCCCTCAGCGCGAATATTAGAAATACAATTGCGCTGTGCATCGCTAACACCCACTTTAGGTGCCCAGGTTAAATACGCACCCATGCTGTCGGGTGAACTCAATCCCGGTCTTTCGCCTATTAACATCAACAGACATTTTGCCTGTAGTAATTCAGCCACCTCGTCGCCCGCCGCAACTCGGCCTTGCTGCACAATACACAGCGGCGCTAGTGACCAAGAGGGCTGGCTGTCTTTAAGCAGTAAACCTAAATATTCCAAGAAAATAGCGGCATTTTTCATTATTCCAGTGGCAGACAAACCGTCGGCGATAACAATCGCCAGGTCGGCGCTGCGAGTATCCGGGTGTTGCGACATATGGGCTTGTATCTGTCTTCGCGATTCGCCATCGAGGCGTCGACCATAATCCGGCCGCTGCAAATACTGGGCTCGATTTTGTGCGCGACTATGCAGCACCAGGGGTGGTGATGGCCAAGCTTGCTTGGCGAATTGCGGCAGCAGCGAATCCAAACTGAGTGGCGAATACACGGCATCTTTCGCCCGCGCATGTGCGAGCTGAAAATCCAGGAGATGTTTGGTGGGTAAACTAACGCCTGCACGCCCTAAAGCAATTCTCGCGTTAGTAAATTTCCTCAGCGAAGCCCATGGATTTTCAGTGACAACACCGGTGCATTTTTTATAATTTTCTATACCAGACATTATTTGTTTTCCAGGCGGCTAATTTCGGGAGAAAACCGTTGTGGTACGGCTGCATTTAAATGGAATTTATCGTTCAGCAGTATTTCACTGTCTTGCAACCACTGTTCAAACTCCGGCGCTGGTCTTAATTCTAAAACGCGGCGAACATACATTGCATCGTGAAACGATGTGGTTTGGTAGTTCAACATAATGTCATCGGAACCGGGAATTCCCATTATAAAACTGCAACCAGCCACACTGAGTAAGGTTAACAAGGTATCCATATCATTTTGATCGGCCTCGGCATGATTGGTGTAACACACATCGCAGCCCATTGGTAACCCCAGTAATTTACCGCAAAAATGGTCTTCGAGGCCGGCGCGCGTAATTTGTTTGCCATCGTACAAATATTCTGGGCCGATAAAACCCACTACGGTATTAACTAACAAAGGATCGAAGTGTCTAGCCACGGCATAGGCTCTGGCTTCACAGGTTTGCTGATCCACGCCGTAATGAGCGTTGGCGGAGAGCGCGCTGCCCTGCCCGGTTTCAAAATACATAACATTGTTACCAACGGTGCCGCGCTTTAACGACAAGGCAGCCTGCTGTGCTTCCGCTAGAGTCGACAAATTAAAGCCAAAGCTTTCATTGGTGGCTTGAGTACCGCCGATAGACTGAAACACCAGATCGACGGGCGCATTGTTTTCGATCGCTTCCAAAGTATTAGTAACATGCGTTAGAACGCAAGATTGTGTTGGAATTGCGTAGTTTTCAATGAGCTCATTCATCATGTGCAATAGACGGCAGCTTTGCGCAACGTTATCGGTTGCCGGGTTAATACCAATTACCGCATCGCCATTTGCGTAAAGCAAGCCGTCTAATATGCTGGCAGCTATACCACTTAAGTCATCGGTGGGGTGATTGGGCTGTAATCGTGTGGACAAATGACCGGTTAAACCAATGGTGGAGCGGAAGGCTGTTTTTACGCGGCATTTCTTCGCAACCAAAATTAAATCTTGATTGCGCATAATTTTGCTCACCGCTGCGGCCATTTCTGGGGTAATGCCGCGGCGCACTTGCGACAACATTTTTGGGCCAGCTACGTCACTTAGCAGCCAATCGCGAAAGTCGCCCACGCACAAATGTGAAATAGGCGCAAAGGCATTGGTATCGTGCTCATCAATAATTAAGCGTGTCACCTCATCGCTATCATAGGGCACTAAGGCCTCGTTTAAAAAACGCTTCAAGGGCACTTCCGCCAGGCACATTTGTGCCACGACGCGCTCTTCGGCAGTTTCTGCAGCCAGCCCAGCCAATTGATCGCCAGAGCGCAAAGGAGAGGCCTTGGCCATCAAATCGGCCAAGCTGTTAAATCGATAACTTGTTGCTCCCAATTGGTATCGATAAACGCCGCTATTTGCAGCCATAAACTATGTCCCAAGCTGGTAATGTTTAGAAGCAGAGTCTGATAGCAAGCTGGCCGAGGCCCTTTGCACGCTGCCGCTTGCAGGTGACACAGCCCCCTTAGTTGCTGCAGCCTCAGTGTGTGTATTTGGCGAAGTCCGATGGTATTCGGCAAAGCTCGACAACACGCAGAGTAAGGCACTTTCAGTGCAATAGACGCCCAAAGGCTTTGTCGCTGACGGGGATTTACAACGGTATATAGCTTGCTTTGAATCATTATTATGGCAAGGGCGACGGCGCAGGTATCAAAAACCTGCAAACTTCATTCGCCCTTAAAAATCAACGACTTAGCCTAGTTTTCTCAGTTGTCCCTGCATCAATTTGTCACAGAGGCGTACCGTGTGAGCGAGATTAGTTCAAAAAACGCACCAAAAAAATGCAATCGTTTGAATATCAAAGAAGCGAACGATGCCGACCTACATGCCGGCAATCTGAGCAATTGGAGTCAAGAATACAATCAGACCAGCTGCGGCAGTTTTCATGGGGAAATCGCCGAACTGGGCTTCGAGGGCCTACAGGTATTTAGAGAATCCACCAACCGAGCGCTGCAACAGAAATGTTTAGTTTGGCCAAATTCGCTCTGGATGGGTATTCCATTGGCGAACCAGCCGACCAGCCGAATCAATGGTGTGCGCGTGGAATCGCAGCAAATTATGTGTCGACCAGGCAACGAGAGCTTCGAACTTTCTACACCCGACGATTACTCTCTCTACGGCATGGTGATTGATCAACGTACCTTATTCGATTTTGCAGCCACCCACAAAATCGCCTTAAACTGGACGGAAATCGCATCGCAGGGGCGCTTGGCTATCCCAGCGCCTACCATGAACAATATCCGCTTCGTCTTAAACCGCCTACTTTGCCGAGAACTGTCGCCACTGCAATGCGATAAGCTCAGCCGCGACTTATTAATGATGTGTATTCTCGAACTTATCGCACAGGAAAAACCCGAACCTATAAAACAGCCGAGCCATAAAAGAAAAAAACACACCGTAGACACCGCGAGATCTTATATCGCCGGCAACGTGGGTGAAGCGATTACTATTACCGACCTTTGCCGACACACCAGTGTTAGCCAGCGTACTCTGCATTACAGCTTCGAGAGTATCTTGGGTATTAGCCCAATACACTATTTGCGCATTACTCGCCTAAATGAAGTAAGAAGACGTTTAAGCCACTGCGATGAGTCGCAGAATATTTTTGATATAGCCAGTCAATGGGGGTTTTGGCATATGAGCCAATTTGCAAAAGACTATAAAAACCTATTTGCCGAATACCCCTCCGAAACCAAAGCAAAATATGTTAAACATCATTGAGCAAAAAGCGTTTTGCAATTTACCCTAACGCCGCACAGAGATTTTTTACGGCGAACATATGCCTTTTAGGAAATTAATGTCTCTTTTAGGGAATTAACAAAATTGAATATGGCGCCAGAAATGCTGCTGTTGAAGCAGCAAAGCGGTTCTGGGCCGAAAATTTATGCAAAGGCAAAGACTAAGCGAGAACACAGAAAAGAGGCCCCCTTGCAGGGCCTTGCTTGTTTCGAGGCAGCCTAGGTTTTACTTCGCTTAGAACTTACCTAACAAACTTTCACGAAAAAGTATAAGCTGCGGCTTTGCTGCATTAGTTTTATCAACCACAATCCTGTAGGCCTTGCTGTCATCCGCTTGCGGAATAACATGCCATACTTTTATTTCGTGGTTTGCAAAAAGTTGCTTGCCCGCTTTAACAGGCTTCACTGTGGAATATAAATTTTCGCTAATTTGCGTTAAAACAGCGGTGCCAAAAGAGTCGCTGGCGGTAAGGCTAATCGCGAGTTTTGGCCCCGCTGATTTACTTTTACCGCGAGCTCGCAAGCGTTGTTTCGCGTAGGCAATATCAATATCTCTAGCTTCCGAGAGATACGGCCAACCTGCAGGTTTTGGTAGCGCTTTTGCTACGACC
>JAHQVY010000274.1 GCA_019634095.1 Cellvibrionaceae bacterium | reverse complement strand
AGCGCAATAGCTCGTGGCAGCAAGCCCGCGACACGCGGCGTGGAATGCAACATTACAACGGATTCTCTAAACAAGGTCGCGGCGCATTGTACCGCTAAAGTGGGCAGTTGCAGATCAATTGCGCGTTTTTTTCACCAACATGAAGAAATGTTAATTATCTTGACAACAGGCTTGGTTTGCGTATGAGCATGACTACCACGACACAAGTTTAGGTCATATCGGCAAGCCTCTTAAGTTAAGGCACTTGGAGCTGTTCGAATGGCTATTCAGCCGCTGCGTAAAGGCCGTGTAAAGATAATTGTTGCGCAATGCTACTAATAAACGAAAATAAAAGCCAAGAACAAACATTGATGCACAGCTAAACTAGCATCTAAATCTAAAACTCTACGGGTATATACCCAAAACACTTGAGATTTAGGCCTCATGAGCACGCCCCTAAGTGCCCTTGGCGGTGTTGCTCTGCCTTAAATAGAATGGCTATTCTGCGTTGTCGCGCCTTGCCAAGAACAAAAATTGACGCACTCCTAACACCTAAATATCAAACGCTTTGGGTATATACTCGAGCAGCGGGAATGCAACCGGTTTAATATTTACCGATGAGGCCGACGTTGCGCTTTTTTAAATTAACTTAGCAAGCGACAAAGGTTCAATCTGAATTGGTGATTAACTTTCATTTACGCGTAATTTGCGTTGAAACAAAAGGTTATCTTGTTAGCCCGGCCCTCTGACAACTCAGCTAGATGGGCGGACAAACGGTTTATTTATTGTAATTAAGCTGGTTTAAAATCATTTGTCTCGAATGAATCATTTCTCGGTAATCGCTGAGGGTCGATTCATCCAACAAATCCGTTCTAACACGGAGGCGATCTAACTGCCGCTCTAGGCAATGTATCTCGCGTAACAGCTGTTTTTGCGCCACTGAGGGGTTGGTAAAATGCTTCACCGGCGCGATTGGCGTTGAAAATTGATTCGCTTGTTCCATACCCTTACCTCTAATATAAATCATTAAGTTATTTTTAGATGGGAGTGTATGCTCAGCCAAACCCTAACTTCTGGAACCAAAGATGGCGAACCGAGTCAGGGGGACAGCGACTTTTTATACTACCCTTTTGGAAATCCGAACTACTGGCAATAATTAACTTGCAATAGAATTGCCAACTCTTTAAGCATAGGAAATAACACCAGAGCTACAACTACAATTGCGCAAATTTTCTTCGCAACGTACTTTAGTGCGCCACCAATCTTTGGCTACTGCTACAAGTTAATTAGCTAAGGGTGCTATTTTCGCCGCCAGTTTTCAACACCGACCAATCGAATCCTTGATCTCCGACAACATAAAAGCTCGGGTTTAAAATTTCCGCTTTTAAGTTGTAACGTAAAGGCTCGAGTGTCGGAGTTAATACAGCTCCCCCAGAAGACTCAAGCACCGCTTGCGCTGCGGCGGTATCCCATTCTTTTGTCGGTCGATGACGCGGGTAGAAATCCACCTCACCTTCAGCAATTAGGCACAGTTTTAGGGAACTGCCCAAGCGGCGATATTCAATACTAGAAAAGTGATCAATTATTTTTTTGGGTAAGTCAGGAATACCATAGGCCCGACTACCAATGACGCGAAAAACCTCCTGTTTTTTTGCCTGCAGAATTTTTTTTGACTGAATTAAAACGCGCTGATCTCCGGTTTTCTTCCAAGCCCCAAAACCCAGCGCACCACTATATAGCGTTTGCATCGCCGGTGCATAAACACAGCCCATCACCGGAATACTCTGCTCAATTAAAGCGATGTTCACGGTAAATTCGCCGTTACCCGCAATAAACTCTTTGGTGCCGTCTAGCGGATCGACCAGCCAGTAACGCGGCCAGGTTTTTCGCAGCGAATATTCGGGGAGAGGTGCTTCTTCAGAAATAATGGGCAGCTGCGGCGTAAGCGCTTGCAGACCATTCACGATAATATCGTTCGCGGCAAAATCTGCCGCGGTTACCGGACTGTCATCCGCTTTGGTTTCAACCGCAACCTCGGAGACAGAACCATAAAACTCCATAATTTTCTCACCGGCTTCAATGCTCAGTGCCTCGATGCTTCTGAGCAAGCTCTCTGTAACTAACATTATCGTTGTTTATCCAACCAAGCACGGGTTAAGTAAAGCGCAGCAATGGATCTGGCCTCGGTGATTTTTCCATTCATAACCCAGTTTTCCAGCTCTGCCAGGGGCAGCGGCAGCACCTCCAGTGGCTCCGGCTCATCACCTTGCAATTTTTCTTCATAAAGATCCCGGGCAATCACTAAATGGGTGCGGTGACGCATATAGGCAGGGGCTTGTGAGATTGCAACTAACTCATGTAATTGTCTCGCGCCGTAACCCACCTCTTCTTTGAGTTCTCGATTGGCGGCGGCGAGCATCGCTTCGCCGGCGTCGACTTTGCCTTTGGGCAAGTAGTATTCGTAATCTTCCATACCAACGCAGTATTCTTTGATCAACAGCACGGTGTCATCATTGAGCAGGGGCACCACCAGTACAGCGCCGTTGTAGCCCCCGGCCAAGCGTTCAAAGCGCCGCTCTTCGCCATTGCTAAAACGGAGATCCACGGTTTCGATACAAAATAATTCACTTGAAGCCACGACTTGGGTGGCGAGAATTTTGGGTTTTTGCGGCATTTCACTCCCCGTTAAAAAATTTAGTTAGAATAGCACGCCGACGCGGCGAAAAACTCATCGCGATACACGAGAATATGTTTATGGTTAGTTGGCAAAATATTGATACGGTGTTGCTGGACATGGACGGCACACTGCTGGATCTGCACTATGACAATTATTTTTGGCTTACCCATCTCCCGCGCCGCTATGCAGACCACCACAAGGTTGCCTTGGAGCAGGCTCAACAGACCATTCAACAAAAAGTTCAGCAGTACGCCGGCACCTTGCAATGGTATTGCCTGGACCACTGGTCGAACCTGGTCGATATGGATATCCCCGCACTAAAACGTGAAATAACTCACAAAATTAAACCGCGACCGTATACTGAGCAGTTTTTACAGCGCCTGCAGCAACTGAAAAAAAATGTCGTATTAATTACCAACGCGCACCCTGCCGGCCTAAAGATTAAACTCGATGTCACTCGGATCGACCAGTGGCTAAATACGGTGATCTCATCTCACGAATTTCGCACTCCCAAAGAAGATGGCGCTTTTTGGCAACACCTGCAACACCGAGAAGCGTTCGATAAACGTCGCAGCTTGTTTATCGATGACAATATCGAGGTGCTGCGCAGTGCCAGAGACTATGGCATGGAGCATCTTATATGTATCACCAAACCCGACTCGCAAAAAGCCGAGAAACCCTCGGATGAATTTGTCGATATTTGCCACTTCGACACAATCATGCCGGATGTTTGAAGGAGAGAACACTGTGGCTACCCCCCCAGAAAATAAAGTCCGTATTGATAAGTGGTTGTGGGCCGCCCGCTTTTTTAAGACCCGCAGCCTGGCCAAACAGGCCATCGATGGCGGCAAAGTAGAGGTTAACGGTAACCGCACCAAAGCCAGTAAAGAGATAGAAGTGGGCATGACCCTGCGCATTCGTCAGGGCTGGGACGAAAAGGAAGTCACCGTCACAGCTCTTTCCGAGCAGCGGCGCGGCGCCCCCGAAGCGGCACTGCTTTACCAAGAAACTGAAACTAGCATAACCGAGCGCGCGCACAAAGCCGATCAACGCAAGGCAATGGGCGCGGCGTACAACGCGCCCATTGCCCGCCCCAGCACCAAGCAGCGACGCCAAATTCACCGCTTTAAACGCAAACTTATGGAGTCTGACGATTGACACGATCCACCAAGCCCACCGACCAAATTCATCGCTTTTTATTCGAGCAAAACGACCTGCGCGGCGAAATTGTTACCCTCGAAAGCAGCTTTCAGCAAGCGGTTGCGCACCAAAACCTAAGCTCGGGCTTAAAACAGCTGTTGGGAGACTTTTTAGCCGCGGTTAGCCTACTGAGCGAGTCGATGAAATTTGAGGGAATATTAACGCTGCAAGCTCGTGGCGATGGCGATATACCGCTGATAATGGCCGAAGCCACTCATCAGGGCGAAATCCGCGGCATCATCAAAACGAAACCTAGCTGTAAATACGCTGCAGACAAACCTTCCCTGCAGCAGAGCTTGGGCAACGCGGTGCTGAGCTTAACTATAGACCCTTCCCGGGGCGAGCGTTACCAAGGCATTGTGCCACTGAATGAAGAACAACTGGCAGACTGTATAAGCCACTATTTTCAACAGTCAGAACAATTGCCTTCACAGCTGTGGCTGCATAGTAGCGAGGAGGCCTGCGGCGGGATTATGCTGCAATCGCTGCCCATGCAAAAAGAAACTGACCTTGCGCAAGCACGGGACACATGGCACACCTTGGCGCAATTAACGCAAACCCTAAGTGCCGAAGAGTTGTTTACGCTAGACCACGAAACGCTGCTATACCGGCTTTACCACGAATACGCCTGCCGTGTTTATCCGGCAAAACCGCTTCACCATGCCTGCCGCTGCTCGCGGCAACGCAGTGAGAATGCCATTGTCTCTCTGGGTAAGGAGGACGCCCTAGATTTGGTACGCCAACAGGGTAAGGTATCGATCGACTGCCAATTTTGCGGTCAGCACTACCATTTCGATAGCACCCAAGTAAAGCACCTGTTTGAGGAACACAGCAAACTTCACTAAATAAAATGCGCTACATAAGTAAGTTATTACTCACCTCGAGATAGGCATGCTCGAGCGCCGCGATATCAGGGATGGCGAGCTCTTCCGCGCCTATTTTAACCGACATCAAATCGAAGCTACGCTTGTTCCGGTTGAGGTGTTCATTGATGTCTGGCTCGGTGACTCGAGCCATGCGGGGAATGCCCTGGGTGGGGATGGCTATGTAAGGCAAATTCTTATCGACACCGGTGTTATTCAACACCGCCATACGCCCATCGGGATTCAGAGGGTGCCGCGTGGAGCCGTTAATAGATTCGTACGAGATCACCGGCACTTTTATCTGACGCCAATCGTAAAAGCCCACCAGCCAATCGGGAAAACCTTCCACACTCTGCACCGGCCGCATTGGCGCCATTTCCGCCACGGTTACCGTGGGTATAAGCAGGGTAAGATCTACCAGAGGCAATAGCAAACAGGCAATCTCGTCGGGGTTTTCACCAAGTGCAACTATGTCGGACATACAAATCTCTTTCTCAATTCGTCGCCATAAAATGGCGCTTATCAAAACGCGCAGCGAGTTGCGCCGGCGTCGCAACGAAACTCACTCCCTTTGAATTTATCGCTTCGCGGGGCATGGAATCCACCACGCATGAGGTGAGTTCTTGCGCCCACACTTTGCCCCCAGAATGCTTCATAAAGCCGCAACTCGCGCTGCCATCGTCGCCCATACCGGAAAAAATAATCGCCCCGCCATGGCTGCCGTAGCGCCTCGCCACCTTAGCCAAAACCTGATTGATGGAGGGGCGGTAACTACCTCGCCAAGGGCTTGCAATGGGGTGCATCCAGCCGCCGTCGTTAATAGCTATTTGCCCCTTGGGCGACACAATATAGATGCAGCCAGTAGCGAGCATGCGCGGCTCTTCAGAGTCGAACACCCGCCAAGTGCAGTTGCGCTCAACCATAGTGAGCAGAGAGCCTTCAAAGCCCTCGGTAATATGCTGAACGTACAAAAAAGCCACTTCACCACAGCTCTGAGGCAAGGCTTTTAAAAACGCCGCCACCGCTTCGGGACCGCCGAGAGAGGCCGCCAACACCCATACCTCTTTAGCCTTTCTCAGCCCTTGAGGCGCTTTGACAATGCCGTGCACACTTTCCGCTACCTTGCGGGTTAGACGCTTCAAAGACTCTTCATTGTCGGCACGCGCCCCGGGCTCCAAATCGGCGTATATCACTGGTTTCTGTTGCGCTTCTAAAACATCCATAATGGCGCGATCACTGTCACCGTTTTGAAAGTCTAGTTGAACCAGCCACGCATCGACATCCGCCGAGGCTATTTGATGCAGGTTTTTTGACAATGCCTGCAGCTTTCCACCCACCGCAAACCCAGACTCGAGCACGGCGCGATGTAAACATTCCATTTGGGAAGCGGTACTTGCGAGAACGCCAACTTTTGCAACTTCCTGTAATACTGGCCGACTATCTGCCAAAACAGTAACCTAGCTCGTTTCCAGTAAATCGGTAATGGTTTCCAGCAACAAGTCCTCCTGATAGGGCTTACCCAAGTAACCGTTAACACCGAGGCTT